>NZ_JADEVX010000070.1:0-21681 GCF_015207925.1 Microcystis sp. LEGE 00066
CCCCACACCCCACACCCCATGGCTATTTGTATTCCCGTTAATTTACCCGATCGCTCCTATAATATTCTGATCGAGAAGGGCAGTTTAGCTAATCTCGGTGCAGAAATGAGCCAGTTAAACTTAGGTAAAAAGGTTTTATTGGTTTCTAATCCCGAAATTTTTGACTATTACGGACATACAGCCGTTAATTCTCTAGACAAAGCGGGATTTACCGTTTTTACACATCTGATCCCCGCCGGCGAAAATTATAAAACCCTCGATTCGATCGCCCAAGTTTATGATACTGCCCTCGCTCACCGGTTGGAACGTTCCTCGACTATGGTTGCCCTCGGTGGTGGTGTAATCGGGGATATGACGGGATTTGCGGCAGCCACATGGTTACGGGGCATTAATTTTGTCCAGGTTCCCACCACCCTGTTAGCGATGGTGGATGCTTCCATCGGGGGTAAAACTGGTGTTAATCATCCCCAGGGCAAAAATCTGATCGGGGCGTTTTATCAACCGAAATTAGTTCTGATCGATCCTAACGTGCTTAAAAGCCTACCCGTGCGAGAATTTCGGGCTGGAATGGCAGAAGTGATTAAATACGGTGTAATTTGGGATTCTGATTTATTTCAACAGTTAGAAGACTCGGACAATTTAGCTAGTTTTTCTCAGATTGATGGCGAGCTATTGCAAACAATTATTACAAAGTCTTGCCAAGCTAAAGCAGATGTGGTATGCACAGACGAAAAAGAAGCGGGTTTGCGGGCGATCTTAAACTATGGTCACACGATCGCCCACGGCATTGAAAGTCTAACGGGATATACTAGCGTTAACCACGGGGAAGCGGTGGCGATGGGGATGGTGGCGGCAGGAGCGATCGCTGTTAAACTGGGAATGTGGACCGCCGGGGAAAATCAACGTCAAACCGATTTAATCGAAAAAGCCGCCTTAGAAACCCATATGCCGCCTTTAAATGCCGATGAGATGGTTAATGCTCTTACTGCCGATAAAAAGGTTAAAGATGGCAAGGTTAGATTTATTTTACCAACGGCAATCGGCCAAGTTACCATTAGCGATCGAGTCACCCCCACCCTGGTGCGCGAGGTGTTATCACCAACCGAATCCGGGCAGTAAAAGCTTTTTCAATTGTTGCATCGCTTGTTCCGTAACATCCCGGTATTTTAAATCTCCCACGAGAATACGTCCCATCATTTGACTGGCGATCGGCCGTTTAACGGCGACATTGTAGGCGATTTGGGTAAATTGATAGAATAAACCAGCTAATTTGGCCGCTAAAGCCATATCTTCCCCCCATTCTTCCCGAATTATCCGACTATAGCCCGCTAAAGCCCGATTATCTCCGGCTAAAGCTCGATTGATCGCCTCGGCTGCCTTAACTCCCGTCAAAATTGCTGGACGGATACCCTCACCGATGAGCGGATCGAGAATCCCCGCCGCTTCCCCTGTAATTAAGGCATTTTGGGCGTGTAGCGGTTGATTTCCGTTCCAAAGGGCTAAAGCATACTCACTATAGCGATAATCCTGTAAATTCCAGCCTTTTTGACAGGCATAATTTAACAGTTGTTTTTTCAACTCCTCGGATTTGATGCTGCCCTTAAAACAACCACCGCTAATTGTGTAACCATTAGACTTGGGAAAAGCCCAGATATAACCATTTTTTAGGGAACCAAAGTCAAAAAAAGCTTTTTGGGGGGGAATAGTCGCTTCTGCGTTAGTAATTTCCAGAGTAGCCCCGATCGCTTCGTTTTTTGCTGGTAATCCCAACCAGCGACTGGTATTACCCTTAACACCATCGGCAGCAATCAGATATTTACCTGAAAATGTTCCTTGAGATGTGGTAACTTGCCAGTGATCTTGGACAAATTTGATCTGAGTAACTTCGCTGTTATCTTGGATAGTTGCCCCGACTGCGATCGCCTGTTGACCTAAAAAATCATCGAAACGATCCCTTTGTACCATCCACATCGGTTCTAGCATATTTAACTTAGTGGTGGCGGCATCCCCCTGTTTCCAAGTAAACTCCACTTGCGTGACGGTATTCTCGATCACGGGGGTAAAGTCAAAATCAAACCATTGCTTAATTGCCGGGGATACCCCCCCACCACAGGGTTTATAACGGGGTAATTTCGCTTTATCGAGAATCAGAATCGATCGTCCCTTTTTAGCTAGATGATAACCCGCCGTCGCTCCTGCTGGTCCCGCACCGATGATAATACAGTCGAACATTTGTACTAATTTAAGTCGTTGAACAAATTTATAGACAATTTACGCTATTTTGGGCAACTTGTGTTGAGTCTGGTTTCTTGTCCCTTCCTCAGGCGGTTGAGCTTGCCTCTCTAGTTTCTAACTGATTTATCCCCCAATGTCCAAGAGAGTCTAATCTCTGGCTTTTTTGGCTAATTGATCAATTATCTTCACCTGATCAATCGTATAATCAAAAAAACTATAACGGCTCGATTATATCATGAAAATTGTTTCTATTAAAATAAAAAACTATCGTATGTTTAAAAATATACACATAAGAAATATTCCCCCTTTTTGTGTGATTATTGGAGCTAACGGCACGGGAAAATCTACTCTATTTGATATTTTTGGGTTTCTGCGAGATGCCCTCAAAAACAACATTCGCCAAGCTTTACAAATTCGCGGCGGTTATAGAGAAATTATCACTAGAGGTCAAGAACAGGAAGATATTGAAATCGAGCTGCAATTTCGCATGAAAATCTTAGATACAGAACGTCTGGTTACTTATCAAATCATAATTGGACAAAACAATAATCGCCCCGTTATCAAACGCGAAATACTTCGCTATAAACGGGGTGAACACGGTAAACCTTTTCATTTTTTAGATTTTCAACTTGGTCAAGGATATGCTATCACCAACGAAGAAGATTTTAGTAAACCGGATAAAGAACTCGATCGAGAAGAACAACAGCTAGAATCTAACGATATACTAGCAATCAAAGGATTAGGACAATTTCAACGTTTTAAAGCCGCTACAGCCTTTCGTTCTCTGATTGAAAATTGGCACGTTTCTGACTTTCATATTAGCGAAGCTAGAGGAAGTAAAGAAATATCTTATGCTGAACACTTATCCACCACTGGCGACAATATAGCTACAGTTGCTCAATATATTTATCAACAATATCCCGAAATTTTTCAGCAAATTCTCGAAAAAATGAAACAACGAGTTCCGGGTATTTCCTCTGTGGAAGCCAAAGAAACCGAAGACGGTCGCTTGATTTTACGTTTTCAAGATCAGGCCTTTAAAGACCCTTTTATTGATCGCTATGTTTCTGACGGGACTATGAAAATGTTCGCTTATTTAATATTACTATTCGATCCCAATCCTCATCCCCTACTCTGTGTCGAAGAACCAGAAAACCAACTTTATCCTACTTTATTAAAAGAACTAGCCGAAGAATTCGCCCACTATAGCGATCAGGGGGGTCAGGTATTTGTTTCTAGCCACTCCCCCGATTTTATCAACGCGGTTCCACTAGCTAGTATTTTCTGGCTAATTAAATACCAAGGTATCACCCAAATCCATAGGGCTGCCGATAACGAAATCCTCAAAAACTTAGTAGCAGAAGGCGATTTACCCGGCTATCTTTGGAATCAAGGCTGGTTTAAAGGAGTAGAACCCTAATGAACTATGATATCGTATTTTTGCTAGAAGAGTCATCTATAAAAAATGTGTTAGAAGAACTTTTGCCTAAACTTATTCCCCCAGAAATAAGCTATATATGTATTAGTCATCAAGGTAAACAAGACCTAGCAAAATCTATTCCTATAAAACTCAAAGATTTCAATAAATCTAGTCCCAATACCAAATTTATTATTGTCCATGATCAGGATTCCCACGACTGTCAAAAACTCAAAAAAGACCTAGGAAAAATTTGTCAAAATGCCAGTGATGCTCAAGTCTTAATTCGGATTATTTGCCATGAATTAGAATCTTGGTTTCTGGGGGATTTAGCAGCGGTGTCCAAGGCGTATAATTTAAATAGTCTCGGCCAAAAACAAAATAAAAGTAAATACAGAGAACCGGACCTGCTTAACTCGGCCAAACAAGAATTAAAAAAGCTAGTGAAAGAGTATTATGCAGGAACCCACTCTAAACAGATTGCCCCCCATCTTTCCCTAACTGAAAATAAATCCCGTAGTTTCCAAACTTTTATCCAAGGTATCAAAAATGTTGTGGAAATGATACAACGCCCCAATCCGAACCCGAACTAAAATAGACCTCGACCTAATATAATTAAAAGCTTGTAAGCTCCTAACCAGGGTGATATTTTCTATCGATAAGATTTTTGCGCCCAAAAATATTCCCCCCGGTTTTGCCGAGGGGAAAGTGGTAAAAAAACCGCTAATCTAGCAGTTTAAGGCTAAGTCTTGGGATTCTTTTTTCAAGAGATTAACGAGGGTTTCATCCCCATTCTCTTGAGCGATTTGTAAACGACGTTCCAGACGAAGACGAATATTGCTCAGATGGACGCTAGAAAGGGTTTCCTCTTGGACGACAATAGGGGGTTTGACAACCGGTAACGGACAAGTGTTGGGGATGACTTGTCCGGCAAGATGAGGACGGGTGCTGTAGGCAACCCCACGATACTGACGATGCAGTTTCGGCTCTAATTGGAGCATATGGCGAGGATAATGGTGATTCCAGTCTTGACCTCGATATTTACCCCCGATATCTCCAGTCTTCATCTCCAAGGGGAGAGAATCCCTTTCATACTTAACTCCTCGATAGGCTAACATAATATCACTGACTCCCTGCAATGCTTTAAAGTGACTTTAATCCCCCTTGTCGTCCCTATTTAGGGTCAACAAACGAAAAGATCTTATTTCTTATTCTGTATCTATTTTTACATTTTGTTAGGGAAATTGAAAAAACTTTATAAAAATTTAATATTTTCTAGTTGGCCATAGTATCCTTTTCCGGCTGAGTTTGGTTGCCCACCAAAGGAGCCTCTAGGGATTTGAGGATTAAGGGGGATGATTGCCAGATTTTGAGCAATTTTTAACCTCTTCAGGGATAAGATAGTGCTGGTGTCCCCTAAACATTCATCTATGAGCGGCTTTATTATCAAAATAATCTTGATATCGGCTTTAATTTCCCTGGGAATTAAATATCTTGCCCCTTTATTATCGATCGCTCCTGGTCCTCTTAACACTTTAATTCTGGTTTTTACTCCTTTTCTGCTCACGGTTTTTGCCCTCTGGAGACGGACAATAACTGATTAGGAATTTTTCTCCTTACTCATCATGACTTTTGGCAGCAGCTTCGGTTTAGTCCTGTTAGTCTTTTGTCTGTTGATTCTCTGGCAGATTCGACAGATTCTTTTATTATTATTGATGGCGATTCTTCTGGCTCAGATTTTAAATTTGGCTGTGACTTGGTGGCAGCGTCATCACCTCAAGCGTTCCCACGCCCTAATTATCACCCTTTTTGGCTTCTTTATTGGTATTATCGGTATTTTTTTAGTGATTATACCCGCTTTAGTCCAACAATTTCGCCAATTATTTAGTTTATTACCCCAAGCGATAGAAAGACTCTGGGGACAAGTGCATCGTCTTGAGGATTATCTCGATCCTAGTCTGGCCACTGTCTTTCCAGACTTTAAAACGCTGCTCGCTCAATTACAACCCCTAATTAACCAAATTGCCGGCCGGGGTTTGAGCATTTTTTACGGTACTTTTGGCATTATCCTCAGCTTACTGCTAATTATTGCCCTGAGCTTGATGATTCTCGCCGATCCTGCCGCTTACTACCGTTGCTTTCTGCGTTTATTTCCCGCTTTCTACCGTTCTAGGGTACGATCGATCCTAGAACACTGCGATCGAGATTTAAAAGCTTGGCTAAAAGGGATTTTCTGTCATATGTTGATTATGACCTTGGGCAGTTGTTTGGGTCTATCCCTGATTGGCATTCCCCTCGCTTTTTCCCAATCTATTCTCGCAGGATTTCTCACCTTTATCCCCAACCTCGGGCCGGTTTTAAGCACGATTTTACCCTTTTCTATTGCCCTTCTGGAAGCTCCCTGGCAATCCTGGGCGGTTTTACTACTCTACAGCAGTATTTATCTGTTAATTCAGTATTTCGACCATCATCCACCGTTGCCCATTTTAACAGTGCGGTCGCTCAAGCTCTTACCCGCTTGTACCCTGTTGGCCCAGTTGTTTTTTGCCTCGATTTTTGGCTTTTTAGGGCTATTTCTGGCGGTTCCCCTGACGCTTATTGCTCGTATTTGGCTCAAGGAAGCTTTGATCAAGGATATTCTCGATCATTGGCGGATTAGGGATAAAAAATCTTAAACTGGGGATCTAGGATTCGAACCTAGGAAATGGCGGGACCAAAACCCGCTGCCTTACCGCTTGGCTAATCCCCATTGGACAGACCTTTTTAATATTAGCATTTATCTCCCTGGTTTTGTCAAGAAGTTTATAAAAATTTTTTACTTCGGGATTGAGAGACGCTATAAACAAGGGAATAGAGGGATTAAGGAGAAAAATCTATGGATAATAGCGCACAAAACTGGTACATTGTTCAAGAAAATACGGGAATTTGTCAGATTATAGCCCTAGAAAACGGAAAAACCCCAGTCAATGGTCAATACTGGGGTCCCTTTGCCGAGCGGGGAGAAGCGATCGCCCGTCGGGTGGGTTTAATTCGAGCGGGCAAATGTCAACCTATTGTTTAGCGGTATTGGTGGGCGTTTTCTTGCCTTCCGCGATTTCTTTTTCCAAGATTTCAAAAGCTTTCTTGAATTGAGGATCCTGGAAAGTTCCCACCCGATCCCGTTCCTGTTGAAGATTTTTGCGCTCTTCCTCACTCAGTTCCGACTCCACATCCGGATGAATACCATCTTTATTGATGTCGCGTCCGTCGGGGGTGAGATACTTGGCAATTGTCACCGCTAATCCGGAACCGTCACTAAGACTGCGTACCGATTGCACTAATCCCTTACCAAAGGTTTTCGTACCGACAATAACCGCCCGATCATGATCCTGTAAAGCTCCGGAGAGAATTTCACTGGCACTGGCGGAACCACCATCGACTAGGACAACTAGGGGTTTATTAGTCAAAGCTTGATTGTTAGCCCGTTGACGTTCCGTCACCCCTTTGCGATCGACCGTAGAGACAATTAAACCATCGGGTATCCACATCCGAGCGATTTCGATGCTGGCGTAGAGTAAACCACCGGGGTTGGAACGCAGATCGAGAATATAACCCTTCACCTGTTCAGCTTCCAATTCGCGAATCGCTTGACTCATATCGCCACTAGCTTGGGCGCTAAATTGATTGAGACGGATATAACCGACTTTACCGATCGGGGTGTTTTCTGTGTGGGCGCGTACCGGGTGAATTTCAATTTTAGCCCGGGTAAGAGTCAATTCTTTCTTCTCCTCACCCCGTTGAATCGTGATCTTAACGCTTGTCCCCACTTTGCCGCGGATCATGCTCACCGCTTGATCGAGTTCCATGTCTGCGGTAGATTTACCATCGATAGCGATAATCACATCTTTGGGCAGCACACCAGCTTTAGAAGCGGGAGTATCTTCAATGGGTGAAACCACGACTAACTGCTTGGTTTTCTCATCTTTGGTCAATTGAATCCCTACCCCGGTCAATTCTCCCGATGTATCGATTCTCATATTGTTAAACTCTTTGGGATCCATAAAACGGGTATAGGGATCATTGAGAGTTTTCAACATCTCGCGGATAGCGGTGTATGCTTCCTCTTGATTTTTGTAGGAACGATTTAAATACTGATTGCGGATGGCGTTCCAGTCCGATTGATTAAAAGTGCCATCTAAATAAGTGCGGTTGATGATCTGCCAAACCTCATCAACGGTTTCCTTGGGACTTTCCTGAAAAAAAGCTTGACTTTGGGAGAGTCGGAATCCCGCCCCCGTGACGGCGACGGTAGACAGGACCACTGCTGTAGCACCGAGAACAAGTCCGCGTTTGTTGATAACCATAGGTAATTTTCGGATAAATTAGGCTGTTCTTGCTGGAACGCTCTTTCTGGCTGACCGTCGAAATATCTTGGCAAAAAGGAGCGTTTAGGTTTCTTGGAGACAGACAAAAGAACGCCTGTAGATTACTACTGTTATAACATTTATTATCTCTTTCTTTGTCAAACTGGTTATTTGAGTAGCGATCGAGTTGCCAGCAGCCCACCTCGCGACCTAAGATAGGGTTGGCTGAATAATGGTAAAAACCTTACAGGAAAGGGCTTTTAGCTTGATTGAGAGCTTCCCAAATGCACTTAAATCTGCTAGAATCTCTTAAAACCCTTGCATCACCCTTGCATCTTCTCTAATTAGTGCTAATGTACCGTAAAAGCGAGTTACCCTCAACCCCACCAGAAAACTTCGAGCTGCCCTTTGAGGGGAAATTATCCCAAGATAATCGTTGGGTAATTATGGCCAACCTCATTCCCTGGTCAGAATTTGAAGCGGAATACGCATCACTTTTTTCAGAAGAAATGGGCGCACCCGCCAAAACATTTAGGATAGCAATGTCCGCCTTAATTAGGGTTTGCTGAAAAAGCTTTTCCTGGGGGCAGGGTGTGGGGTGTGGGGTTTTACCGATTTTGAGGTAGTCAGTTGCCTAATTTTCAGGGAAAAAGTACCTGAATTTTCCCCTCGATCTCCGCAACGGCTGGCACTTTTTGAGGGGAAAAAAGTCTAAAAGTCTTATCCAACAAGGTTTTTAGATTTATTCAGCCAGCGCTAATTAATTTCCAAAAAATCTTGCAATTTTTTTAGATAAGTAGGGGCATCTTCTAACATGGGAAAGTGAGCAGTATTAGCCATCTCCACATACTGGATATTATTATTCAAATCCGCCGCCATTTTACCCATTTTGGCGGGGATAATAATGTCTTTTTCCCCTGATACTAAAAGAGTTGGTATCTTAATCTCGGCAAATTTACCCGGCATAATTTCCACTGCTTTTTTACTCACAGATGTATAAATTGTGACTAGGGCGGCCTCGTAATCTGCCGCTAAAAAATCTTCTAAAAAAGCAATTCTTTCTGATTTTGGGATCGATCGATGCAAAAATCTCGCCATAAATAATTGATCGGCAAAAGGTACTTTTAAAAACCAATCATAACGAAACTGTACCACATACTTACCGAATTTATGGAAGGCAGCAAAAGCCGCCTTGTCCCTGTGGAGAAACCCGGTTTCTTTGTCTATCGAGCAATCGCAATTAGCCCTAAACCAATCTAACAGGCAGGTTGACTGGCGCGATTAGTTGAAGTTTAGACATAATTGTGTTAATTATGTTTTTTTAATGCAGATGAATAGCTTGGCAATAAGGCTATCATCAATTATAATTAAAATCAATACAAACAGATCAGCGATATTTGAGAATAATTGTAATTATGAAATTTGTGTTAAGTTCTCAAAATGTTTATGACTATTTAATCGACCAAAAAATCTGCAATCGCTCACAAGAAAATCCGGGAGTAGAGCAGATTCAGGCTAAAAATTTTAACTTATTAGTGACTTTACCAGAGGGGCGAAAGTTACTGGTTAAACAAGAACAATTTATTAATTTAGAAAAAGAAACTGTCGGCGAGTTTTTTGGGGAATGGCGAATCCCCAAATTTCTAGAGAACTTTCCTGAACTTGACCATTGGCGTGCTTTTCTACCAGAATTACTGCTGCACGATGCTGAGAACTCAATTTTAGTTTCTACTTATCTGGATAATTATCAGGATTTAGCAGAGTTTTATTCTAAAGAGAATCTCTTTCCGGCTCAGGTTGCTACTCAAATCGGCAGTTGTTTGGCGACAATTCACCGTGATACCTGGAATCAGAGTATTTATCGGGAATTTTTTGTCAAAGAAGAGTTTGCTGGAAAACCGAAAGTATCTCCGCTATTATTAGAGAGTTTGGAAAGGATCGGTCCTGAAATTTTTGGTATGGCTCCGATGGATGGATTGAAATTTTTTGCACTTTATCAACGATATGATAGCTTAGGAGAAGCAGTTCATCAAGCAAGTGAAACTATTTCTCCTGTTTGTCTGACTCACAATGACCTCAAGCTGAATAATATTCTCCTGAATCGAAACTGGGAAGATATTAATGGAAATGGGATCCGGTTGATTGATTGGGAAAGGTCTGATTGGGGAGATCCAGCATTTGATTTGGGAATGGCGATCGCTAGTTATTTACAAACTTGGTTGGGTAGCTTAGTGATTAGTAATTCTCTCAGTATTGAAGAATCTCTGCGACTAGCCACTACTCCCCTAGAATTACTGCAGCCATCTATCGGTGGGTTAACTTTAGCTTATTTAGAAACTTTCCCAGAAATCTTAGAATATCGTCCTGATTTCTTAAAGCAAGTAGTCCAGTTGGCCGGTTTTTCTTTAATTATTGCAATTTTGGCCATGGTTCAGTATCAAAAAATCTTTAATAATACTGAAATTGCTATGCTTCAGGTAGCCAAGGCTTTGTTATGTCGTCCTGAATCATCAATGTCCACGATTTTTGGGGCTACTGCTACTCAGTTAAATCAGATGAATTCTTCTGTTGTTGGCCAAGTTTAATCTCTTCGGGTCTAATTCCCCGCCGCTCGCGGCGTACAATAGAAAAATGAGTGAATACATCCATAAGAGCCATAATGTAAGTGTTTTGCTATATCATTTAGTGTTCCCAGCCAAATATCGTAAAGCCGTTTTCGACGAACAGGTAGATAGCTTGTTGAAAGAAGTCTGTCTAGAGATGGAAAAACGATACGAGATAAAGTTTGTAGAAATTGGAGTGGATAAAGATCATGTGCATTTTCTGGTGCAATCAGTACCGACCTATAGTGTGACAAGGATAGTGACAATGATTAAAAGTATAACGGCGAGAGAAATTTTCAAAAAGTGTCCTCAAGTGAAAAAGCAGTTGTGGGGAGGAGAGTTTTGGAGTGATGGATATTACGCAAGTACGGTAGGAAAGCATGGGGATGAAGGTATGATAGCGAGATATGTAAAAGAACAAGATAAAGAATACCTGCAGCTACACCAAAATCTACAATTGAGTCTATTTTGATTCTGATACCCCGTCCGCTTGCGGCGGGGTAGTTCATTATCGTTGCATATCTTGAAAAATTATGTCATTACTTAATTCTCAATCTCATCAATTAGCCTCTGAAGTTGGAGGTCGGTTAAAGGAAGTTTTGTTAGATATTGTTGAAAATGTCGAAATTTCCGCTAATTTTTCGATTCGTCATCCTAACTATCAACCCTGGGAAATGCCGGCTGAGATGTTGTCTCGGATTCAGGCTTTACCGAAGGAAATACAGGATAAATATATGAGCTTACAGTTGCGGAGTTTTCTTTATGGCATTTATTATAATGGGTCGATGCAAGCATCGCAAGCATTAGGTTCTGAGAATAAGGGTCAGCAATTAGATTTGGAAAATAATAGTTTTGCTGGCGTAGCTATGGACTTTTATGGGCAGTTAGAGGAAGCGAATAAAGGGGAGGGTTATTTTGATTCGGGTTGGTCGGTTTTGAGAGAAGAAACCGATGGCAGTTTGGCTGTAACTAAGGGCGGTTTGCGGTTACATATCCAACGGGACAAGCATCTTCAAGAGTCTGAAAAAGCGGCGGCTGTGGGGGATGTTGTGTCAATTTTGATGCCTAAGAATTTGGTGCAAAATGGCTTTTATATGGCGGTGGGTAATGCCGGTTTACAGAGAGAGGAAGCTATGGTGCGGCTCTATTTTAATGTTACTCCTGAAGGTGCGGTGGCTGTGATGGCTGGGTTGACTGAAAGGT
This sequence comes from Microcystis sp. LEGE 00066, assembly GCF_015207925.1. Lineage (NCBI taxonomy): Bacteria > Bacillati > Cyanobacteriota > Cyanophyceae > Chroococcales > Microcystaceae > Microcystis > Microcystis sp. LEGE 00066. The sequence goes on from NZ_JADEVX010000070.1 coordinate 11,802, forward strand.
TAAATGAGAGGGGGATTCCTTTTAGTTTTAAGGCTTTATATAATCCGGTTGATTATCAACGATATGATGCTGGGGTGCTTTATTTTGGCAAAACAGATTATGAGTTGGTCAGGCAGGTTGTGGCTCATGTTTATCAAGAAAATCAGTCTGTTTTTAAGCCTGAAATACCTTTATTTACTCTGGAGTTAGCACCAGGATTGGGGTTAGCGGAGGAACCGGACAAAAAGTTTGGCAGTGAGGAAAGTTTTGGGATGAATCGCTGTCAGATTATAGCCAATGGGTTATTGATGGCTTGGCAACAGGAGGACAATTCTGCGGTGGGTCGCATTACTGCTATTTCTGAGCAGTTTTCTGGGTTGGGGATTGATTGGCAGCGTCCTTATTTGAATGCTGATTCTGAGGATGTTTATCAGGGATTAGAGTTGGCAAGCTGATGCTAAGAGAAAATCAGAAACCGGGTTTTTACTATTTTCCTGAGTTATTCTGGGTAAAGCATAGAAAAAATCCCGGTTTCTTTCTTGGCGCAGAACTCGGAGACTCAGAAACCTGGTTTCTTTTTCGGGTAAAATAGGCTTATCGCCTTGCTTTTACTCTGGTTGGCAAAAGCGACCTGTGACTCGCTCATATTCATCTTCCAGTAACCACATAAGACTTTCTTCGTAAGTATCGCTGGTAAAGATAGATTGATAGTTTTGTGCGGGATTTTGAATCGAGAATTTACCGGATTGTTCTTTAACTAACATCAGAATATAGGGGGGTGAAAGCCAAGGATCTACCCAGATTTCGGCAAATTCCCATTGTGTTTTTTCTGTTGGCGTAATTTGCGTTTTTGCGTTTTCAGGATTTTGTGGTGCGCGGTCTGGTACGAGGTATGACATGATATTTTCCTGTGCTTTTTTTTATTTTTATTTCTCCATAGTGGAGAGGGATTCTCGTTCCATCTAATTTTAGGATATACCCAATTGGTTCGGCAAAAAATAATCCATAGCGTTCGTATTTGTCTTCTGAATCTGCTGCTCCCGTTCTCTCTCCTCTTTGCTTAATTTCCTCTGCCACTCTCTCCATTGTCTGGCGATTGTTAAACAAATAGACGATTCCTTCGATTTCCAGTTCTCTTTGGGATTTTTCGGTTTCGGGTAAATGTTTGTCAATCAGACTGGTTCGGTTTTCTAGATATATTTCTCTGTTAATACCACTCATGTGATTTGTTTAACTAGCCATCTTACTATAACAAAAAGCGGTTCTTCGGTTTGTCTTATGCAATAGACGGGAGTTATAAGGGATGGAACCCTTATAGAGAAAGACATTGGGCGATTTTTGTCAATTGTTTTTTATCTAAAGCGAACTAATCAATTAAATCCCTTACCAGATAAAGATTTTGTTGATTTATGCCCCCCTATCGAACCATAACAAGTAACGAAGAGCCCAAAAAGCGGTAAGGGTCGCTATGCCGTCAGACTTATCGCCTATCTTAAAATAAAGTAGCGATCGGCCCATCGCTAAAGTTTAGTCTCATTAGGGCATAGGGCTATTTTTTTGACCCACCACCCCCCGAACCCAGAGGAGAGAGATATAAAAAAGACATAATTGTGTTAGTTCTGTCTCAAAAACAAAGCTCGGTGATACGAAATAATGGGAATTTGCGGTCATAATCTACATGAAATTACGGTGTTTTGGTCGGTAAAATTGAGACATAATTGTGCTAGTTAGATGAATTTTAAAGTTGCTCAACCCCTTGTCATTATTGGAGAGTTAGGCAATAATAAGAGTCATAGGGAAAGGAAGAGCATAATTAATCTGATTACCTCAAAGTAAAACTTATTCCAAGAGGAAACGAAAATGGCTAATATTACTATTTCTGACTTACGTCCTGCTGGTGCAGATTTATTCTCGGATTCTGAAAGTTATATGCATGAATTGACCGATTCGGAAATGCTTGATACATTAGGAGGTCGGCGGATCATAATTACGTGGACTTTTGTTTGCTACGAGAGTTGAAGAGAATAGGAGACTTTGATTAATTGCTTTTGTTATGATTTTTCGAGGTTCCCAAAAAATGAAACCGAGATAGTTTTATTATCTCGGTTTATTTGATGTTTTTTAAAAAAACTTAATTGCAAATCTCAATATTTTTATTAGCTTGGAAATCAATCAGAGAGTTACTAACCCAATCGTTAAATAGATCTGTAGCAATTTTATTTCGCAGCCAGTTGTCTAGCTTCCTTTCAATAATCTCTTCGACTAAAATTAGATGCACTCCCTTAGAAGTCACAATCGGTTTAAGAACCTCTGGTGGTGTCGCAGCAAAAACAGCAGCCGAAATCTCTGGCTTCAAATCTTTACGAGACAGTATCCCTCGATATCCTCCTTTTCGGCGTAACTCTTTATCCTCAATATACTTGTGAGCCACATCATAGAAACTCATTTCCCCTTCCTGAATAGAATAAAATAATTCCATCGCTAAATCTTCATCTTCTAACACTACTTCATGCATTACTACCCCAGCATAATCTAATTGATGCTCATAAAAATATGGCTCAATTTTATCCGCAAAAAGATGAACAGCTAGTTTTGTGGAAAGACCTTGATAGTACACAAATTCTTCAAAATCATCTAAAGACAGATGATTTTTTTTCATCCAAGCCCAGGTATCCTCTTCACTAAGAAGTTTATACATTTTTCGGTATTTGTCTGCCATCTCTTGAAGCTCCTCAGCTTCTAGCTTGATTCCTATCTCTTCTGCCGTATTGGCGATCATTTTACGGGTAATAATTGCTTCTATGAGTTCAGAAGTTTTTAAAGACAGCTTAACTTGTTTCAGAATATCTTCAGCAGTAATGGTAATAGATTGTGACATGATTAATTTTTCCTGAAAAAACTACAACATCGAGAGATTGCCAAAAAGTTTTTACAATTCTAAACCTCCTTTTTGTAACTTCTTGAATGGGTCAAGAATAAAATCAATAATGCGACGCTGACGCACCACCACCTCAGCGGTAGCCGTATCTCCCGGACGTAATGGAATACAGTCATTAGCACTAGGAATACAAGTTTGATTTAAATGAATTTCTAGTTCATAAATTGCTACTCGTCCCTGAGATGTTTCTTGCATTTTGGTGGTTGGGGAAATTTTAATTAAACTTCCATCAACTACGCCATAGTCCTGAAAAGGATAAGCATCAAACTTCATCTTAACCGCCATTCCTTTCTGTAATGAACCACTTTGTGTAGTGGCCATTTCTGCTTTCAATAAAATATCCGCTTTTTGGGGCGCTATTTCTACAATCATTCCTCCTTGTTGTACCACATCTCCCACCCCAGTAATCGGCAAACTAAAAATAGTGCCTCCTTCTTGGGCTCTAACAATCCGTTTCTCTAACTCAAACTTCAAAGAATCAATTTCTTTCTTTGTTTGCGTCACCTCAGATTTAATACTACTGATTTGGCTATCCAAACTTTTTAGCTGTTCTTTAATTTTAGACAGAGCAATTTCCCCCGCATGAGTAAGGGTTTGAACACTATTCTCTTGCTCGGCTAAACGCAACTTCGCTTGCTCAATGTCCGCTTCCCCTTGATTAACAATTCTCTCATAAATCCTCTTTTGTTCGATTAATCGTAACTCCGCTTGCTCAATATCCGCCTTCCCTTGATTAACAATTCTCTCATAACTGCTTTTCTGCTCTTCTAATCGCAGTCTGGCTTGCTCAATATCTGCTTGACTTTGCTTCCAAATACTTTGTCTTTCATCGGCGATATTTTCCTGTTCAACGACCCGAACTTCCGCTATCACCCCATTATGGAAAAGATTCTGGTAACGTTCGACTTCCCTCAAGGCTTTTTGTAAGCGCAATTCTGCTAAATTATAAGCGGTGTTGCTATCCTCTAACTGTTGTTTGGCTTGGGCAACTTGAGTCAGTTTCTCTTCTCTTTGTAAATTTAAGGTTCTTCTGAGTGCTGCCAGATTTTGCTCCGCTTGAGCAATTTGAGTCAGTTTTTCCTGTTCTTGCAAATTGTATGTTGTCTTAAGAGACTGAAAGGTTTGTCGAGCTTGTTCTACCTGAGATAGTTTCTCTAATTGTTGGGACTGATTTTGCCGTTCTTGGGTACGCAGTTCGGTTTCTAGCTGATTTTTTTGTTGCTTTAGTGCATTCAGCCGATTATTTTGACTTTGTAGTTGAATTTGCAGTTGGGTAATTCGCTCACGAATAGGGAGACTGTCCAGTTCCATTAAAATATCCCCAGCTTTTACCATGTCTCCTTCTTCAATATTTAGCATTTCAACTTTAGCCGTTTGGGAATTAAGAGCCGCAGATGTATAGGTTAAATTTAGCTTTTGCTTAATTGTACCACCTTGCGGTTCTAACCGTCCCCTAGCACTACCCGTTTCATCTACCCGAGACAACATTCCCCAGGGCAAAGCGATCGCCACAAAAACGATTAAAAAATAGAGCAGTCCTCGCGTCCACCGCTGAGGTAAGGCATCCAACAGTTCCTTTGTGGCAAAAGACCAATCCGCCGAAGAGTTTAGGTTACTTCCTGGTAGATTTTGGTCGCTTTTACGACCATTTAAGTCCGCTTGGTTAATCTCATTAAACTGGGTCATAATTTATGAAAATCTTGCTCAGATTTATGAACATTAGTTAAGTTGCTGATGATTTAAATAGTAATAATGCGCTTTTTTTGCCATTAACTGCTCGTGATTTCCTTGCTCTATTAATACTCCTCTATCTAAAACTAAAATTATATGAGCATTTCTAACGGTAGATAAGCGATGGGCAATAATTAATGTAGTACGTCCCTTAAGAATTCTATTCAAATTAGTCTGAATAATTCGCTCCGACTCCACATCTAAGTGGGAAGTTGCCTCATCAAAAATCAATAGACGAGGATTGCCTAATAACGCCCTAGCGATGGCTAATCTTTGCCGTTGACCACCAGACAATAACCCTCCACCTTCACCAATCTGGGTTTCATAACTCATCGGTAACTTTTGAATAAACTCGTCAGCACCTGCTAATTGAGCGGCTTCGATAATTTCCGCCTGAGTTGCAGAAGGTCGCGCTAGGGTCAAGTTGTCCCGAATTGTGCCACCAAATAAAAAAGTATCCTGGTCAACAACACCAACCCTTTGACGCAAAGAAGATAAAGAAATGCTAGTTATGTCATGACCATCAATGAAAATCTTCCCATCTGTAGGGGTATATAGCCCCAAAACTAGCTTAGAAATAGTAGTTTTTCCTGAACCAGAACGCCCCACTAAAGCTACAGTCTGTCCGGCTTTGATTTCAAAGCTGAGATTCTCTAAAACATTAGTTTCGCTTTCTGGGTGGTACCGAAATGTCACCTTGTCAAAAATAATATCTCCTCGTAAATCTGTTAAATAATAACGAGCCTGAGATTGCAAATCTTCCTCTGGTTCGGTATCAATCACATCATTAATTCGCTCCACTGCAATAATTACCTCCTGTAACTCATTCCATAGAACCGTTAACCGCTGAAAAGGGTTTATTACATTGCCAATTAACATATTAAAAGCCACCAACTGCCCGATGGTTAATTCTCCTTGAATCACTAACCAAGCGCCAAACCAAAGCAGCCCAGTGGTCACTAAAGATTCAATGGTTAAGCTAAATACTTGGAGTCGGTTGCTAATAATCTGCCCAGAAAAGTTTTTGCGAATTGACTTGTTGAGAAACTCCTCCCAACGCCAGCGCACTACTTGCTCAATTGCCAGAGATTTGACCGTGCGTACACCAGTCAAAGATTGGATTAAATAACCACTTTCTTCCGCTAAGGCCGCAAATATTTCTCTGGATATCTTTTGTAGGAAAGGAGTAGCAATGATAGCAAGCAGGAAAAAAGGTGGCACAATGACTAATGCCAGTAAAGCCATTTTCCAGCTATACCAGAACATAAGTCCCACATAGATAAAGACCGTGAGTAAATCTAATACAATAGATAGGGCTTCACCCGTTAGAAATCTCTCAATCTTGCGGTTTTCCTGCACCCTGGCCATGATATCCCCCACATAGCGAAACTCAAAAAAACGCAGGGGTAATCGGAAAGTGTGGGTAATAAATCCCACAATCATGGCTAAATTTACTTTGTTGGCAGTGTGGTCGAGGAGATATTGTCGTAACCCGGTCAAAGCAACCCGAAATAAACCAAAAATGACTAACCCTAATCCCACAGCCGTTAAGGTTAATGTACTGCCTTGAACAACTACCCGGTCGAGGAGTAACTGAGTAAATAGTGGGGTAACTAATCCGAAAATTTGAATGACTAAGGAAGCAATAAATACTTCTAGCAATACTTGACCGTGAGGACTGGCTAAATTAAAAAATTGCCAAAATGGGGTAGTATGATTTTTGAGTTCCTTGATTAAAGCTGTCGGTTGTAGGAGTAGTGTATAACCCTGCCAACCTGTTTTAAATTCTGGATATGTTAAACTCCGTTGACCAATAGCAGGGTCAGCAACAATGACTTGATTGTGAGTGATTTCATAAACTACGATATAATGTTTGCCTTCCCAGTGAGCGATTGCGGGTAATTTTTGTTTAGCTAGTTGGTCAATACTGGCTTTAACTGGTCTAGTGGAAAATCCGATACTTTCCGCCGCAGCGGATAGTCCTCGCAAAGAAGCTCCATTGGCATCTACATTAGCAATATCTCGAATGCGGTTGACACTAAACTTTTTGCCCCAATAACGGGCAACCATTACTAAACAAGCAGCACCACAGTCAGAACCACTTTGTTGCTCAAAAAAAGGATAGCGTCTAGTAATATGCTGCCATAGATGAGTAACGCGCTGAGTGGGGCTAGGGAAATAAGCCTTGTTAACTTTTTGCTTGTGGGTTTTTAGATATATTTCATCTTTGATTGTGCTAATTCCCGCAATTAGTTCCTGGTCGTCGTTTACGGATAAATCTAGTTGAGTATTGATGGAAAATTTACTTTTTTGTTCATTATCTTTAGCGGTAGCTAAATTGTACAAATACTCCTTAAATCGGGAATTTTTATGAATGATAGAGCGCAAAACTTTACCAGGAATATAACATAGCTCTGCTTGAGGCGAAACCCTGACAGCATAATCTAAAAAACCGGCTTCAGGAAACAAAGTACATTCCCCAAATAGTTGAGCCGGATGCAGGGTGCTAATTAAGTCCAGGCTACTGTTAACCAGTCTTACTTTGCCAGCGACCAAAATATATAAGCCATCGGATGCTGAGATACTTTCCAACAACAAACCGGGGTTAGGTTTTGAAAATTCAGCCGACTCAACTAAACTGGCTAAATCCTCTTCTGATAAAAATTGACCGATTAGACCAGATAGATATTCTTTGGCAGTCATTTCTCCCTCGATAGTGTTGCAAACACTTAATAGCACTTAATAGATTTTTCATGATGATTAAGAAAATGCCGCCTCCTCTGGAATGTCCCTAATCACAATGCCGCTTTTACTGGATTTTTTCGGCTCATTTTTTTCAAGGTTATTCGATTTTGGTCTGGTAGATAAACCCATTTGTTTGAGTAGTCTGTTGATATGGCGATCGCTAATTTTAATTCCTAATTCTGCGCTCAGGTGCTCGCTGAGTTTCTTAGCAGTCCATCGGGAAGCCGAATAACTAAAATCACGGTGAGGGACTTTAACTTCTCTAGGGCTTTGACTGACTAACTTCCTCAAACGCTGCAAGCATTCCTCGTCTACAGTTTGAGGTCTGCCAATTGGGCCACTATTCCACTGGTGAGCCTGACCAGACTTGGCGAGGGTTATCCAATGGCGTGCTGTACTATGGGAACAGCCCAACTCTTGGCAAATTTGGGTTTGGGTTTTACCCTCATCTGCCAGCAGCATAATTTGAATTCGTTGAAAATGGCGCTTAGACAACCCTTTTTCTAGGCTTTTTTCTAAGTGTTTTCTCTGAAAAGCACTGAGAAATCGACCAGAGTTATTGGGAAAATTAATACCAGTTTGAGATGATTTCATAAGCTGATACTCATTAGCATTAGAGGATTTTGGACAATCTGCGACATCTTTGCAAAACAAAATTTGGCGTTGCGTATTTGCGGTATAAATCAATTAGACACGGGTATTACCTCGTACTCGTAGAACAGATGGTGGGCAGTTAAGTAGCTAGGCAGAATTAAACTTAAAACAGTGAGTTTCGTATCCTCCTTTTTGAGCGCGAGCTTCGATCCCTTGTTTAACAGCGATCGCTAAATCGTACTCATCGGGCAAAATTTGACCTGCCAGTTCATGAGTTTTTAATTGATGCCATTCAATTTCAATAAGATTCATTTCAGAGGAATATTTGGGCAGTTGAAAGAAAAATAATCCTTGCTGCTGCCACTTATCCCAATATTCTCTGACTTGCTTGCTCGTATGAATGGGATGATTATCTTGAACGATGACGGTAATCTCCCCCGTCTTTTCAAAATGTTGGGCAGCGAGTTGGGCTTGCCATTCGAGAAGCTTAATATAAGTGTCCCCTTTAAAGGAGCCTAATTTCAATCCATAGTCAAAACTCACTCCCACCGAGTAAAGTCCCAGAATATTTAATCTTTTTCCTCGTCTTTTAGTCTGTTGTAAGACTTTCTGCTCTCCAAGACGAGCATAAGTGTAGCTGACGGGACTCCAAACAGAAAAACCTGATTCATCCAAAAATTTTAGACGGATTTCTCCGGCACTGTGCGCCCAGAACAACCAGTCTAAATCGGCTTTTTTAGCTAATTTAACTTGAGGATCAGCACCATTGGGTTGTTTATATCTTGTTCTTTTCCAGACCCATCCTCTTGCTTTGAGAATTTTCCTTAATCTATCTTGACTCAAAACAACTTTTCGCTCTGTTGCTAGTTTTCGAGCTAATTGAGCCGCATTATAGGTTCGTGAATCTTCTTCTAGACATTTTTCTACATAAACCAGATCATCCTCTTTCCACTTCTTTTTTCTTCCTCTCCCCATTTTTTCCCACAATCCTTCCATTCCTCGCTTTTTCCAACGATGGAAGCAATCTCGCACGGTGTGGGGCGATTTTCCCTTATATTGGGCTATCTTCTCCGCTGACCATCCATAATGCCTAAGTCGAATGATTTCGGCTCTCTCCTTGACCCTATAAGGAATTCCTGCAAGTTTTTGCAGTTCTAGCAGGTTTTTGTCTTCTTCTTCACTTAAATCAATTTTTAGAGGGGCTGGCAAGGTTTTATTCCTCCTCCACAAAGGGTTCTCTGCTATTTTATAAGTTTTTTCGCCTACTTACTTAGCACGGTGTATGTCGCCCATGCTTTTTGACCATTGTACCAGATCCTTCTGGTTTAAGTAGTCGGACATAAGTTTTCGCTGCTGTATAAAGTTTTGTAAATAGGGTAGAAAGCTGTATGCAGCAGCGAAAACCGCCTCTTTTACATTCCTTAACATAGTGTTGTTCATTTATGGCTCTTCTGGTTTCTGTGTGGAAACGAGGTCTATACTGATAGTTTCTTCTTTAGACCTCTTGCATAATTTTTTTATGGTATAATGGAGGGTTTTGCTTTTTTCTCAATTCTTAGATTGAAGTGGAAAAAAGAATAAAATGTGATCTTAGGTCAGGAAATCATCTATAATTTTGCTATGTTTATTAGCAAAATTATGGATTATCAAAACTTATCAGATGAACAATTCAAACGCCGTTTCGGTGTGTATAAACAAACCTATAGAAAGATGGTAGAATCAGTAAAAAGTGTTGAAGCCGACTCTAATTCACCATCTAAAAGGGGACCGAAACCTAAACTATCTATAGAAGAACAAGTTTTAGTAACGTTAGAATATTGGCGAGAATATAGAACATATTTTCACATTGGTACAAGCTGGGAACTATCAGAATCAACTATATGTCGGATTGTA
>NZ_JADEVX010000071.1:0-21320 GCF_015207925.1 Microcystis sp. LEGE 00066
CCCCACACCCTGCTTTTAAACAGAATTTAAGATTACTTGTCCAAACCTGCCAAAAAATGATAGTTTCAGATATAGGAATAATCTGGTTAAGAAAAAAAATGTCTTCCCTTGCCGCTTGCTGGCCTAAAAATATTTCTAAGTATTAGCAAAACTGACTGACTGTCAGCAGTTGAGTGGGATTTTTCCTAGCTCGCAGAACTCCAGACAAAGAAAATTAAGACAATTAAAAGTATTGCGTCTCTATTATCTCTCAGACGCTTCTAATCCAAAGAATTTGCGGGTTATCTTCAAATTAACCCCGTTTAACCCTATTTATTATCGATTATGGCTGAAAGTTATTTACTCAACAAACTGCAATCTGTAGAACAGACCTACACAGAATTAACCCGTCGTCTAGCGGATCCCGATGTCACCAGTAATCCGGGTGAATTGCATCGTCTGGCCAAATCCCGCGCTTCCCTAGAGGAAACGGTCAACACCTACGAAATTTGGCAAAAAAGTCAAGAGGATTTAATCGGTGCGAAACAAATCTTCAAAGAATCCGCCAGCGATCCCGAATTACGCGAAATGGCCGCCCTAGAAGTGGCAGAATTAGAGGCAAAAATCGCCACTTTGGAAGACCAATTAACAATTCTGCTGCTGCCCCGGGATCCCCTCGATGAAAAGAATATCATGCTGGAAATTCGCGCCGGGACCGGAGGTGATGAGGCCAGTATTTGGGCGGGAGATTTAGTGCGTTTGTACTCAAAGTATGCCGAAACTCAAAACTGGAAAGTTAGCCTTTTGAGTGAATCTCCGGCGGATATGGGAGGATTTAAAGAGGCAATTTTAGAGATTAAAGGCGATAACGTCTATAGTAAGCTGAAATTTGAGGCGGGAGTCCATCGGGTGCAGCGGGTTCCTCTGACAGAAGCGAGTGGTCGCGTCCATACTTCCACCGCTACCGTGGCAATTATGCCAGAAGTGGACGATGTGGAAGTGCATATCGATCCCAAGGATATTGAGTTAACCACGGCTAGATCCGGGGGGGCAGGCGGTCAAAATGTCAATAAAGTGGAAACTGCCGTCGATTTAATCCATAAACCCACGGGAATCCGGGTTTTCTGCACCGAAGAGCGATCGCAACTGCAAAACCGGGAACGAGCTATGCAGATTCTCCGGGCGAAACTTTACGATATAAAGTTACAGGAACAACAGGAAGCAGTCAGTTCCATGCGGCGCTCTCAGGTGGGAACCGGTTCCCGTTCGGAAAAAATTCGCACCTATAACTATAAGGATAATCGTCTCACCGATCATCGCTTAAATGAGAATTTTTCCCTCGATCGCATTTTAGATGGCGATATCGAAGAGGTGATTCAATCCTGTATCGCCAAGGATCAACAGGGAAAACTGGAGGAATTAGCCGCTGCCCAAGAGACAGCTTAATCAGTGATCAGTGATCAGTTACCAGTGAACAGTAAAAAGCTCCCCAGTCCCCGCACTTTCCCCACTGGTGGGGGTGAGTGCGGTTGGGGACTGATGCCGGTTAGTTCAACTCACAAGCAATCCGGGCTTGCTGAATAAATCTAAAAACCTTGTTGGATAAAACTTTTAGACCTTTTGTCAATCAAAAAGTACCGGATATGGGAGTGGTCGGGGGGGGGGAAATTCAGGTACTTTTCCCCTGAAAATTAGGTAATTGGCCACCTCAAAACCGGTAAAACCCCACACCCTGCCCCCACCAACAAACTTTTTGCCGCAAACCCTAATTCTATGCTTCCACTAAACGAAAAGCCGCACCCAAACCGACAGCGATCTCATCGGGAGAAATTCTGCCATCATGGTTAATATCGATCGCATCGAATACCGCATCGGTTCCCGCCCATTCTTCCCGGGTGATAAAACCATCCCCATCATGATCATAGACTCGGAAAATATCTTCGGCGGCGTGTTCGAGGGTTGACTGACCTTCCAACTGGGTTAAACGTTGAATCAGCAATTGTTCCAATAATTCTAAAGCTTTAGTAAAACCTTGAATACCTTCCGTTAGTTTTTCGGAAGCCATGGCATCTTCGGCGTGCATTTTCTCAAAAGTCGCTTGATCCATGGCAATTTTGACAATATCAAGGGTTGCGGCCTGTGCTGGATCGAGCTTACGGGGTAAATCGGCTTCTGTCCCTTGCAATTGTTCGAGCAGTTTCGGGGAAATGGTTAAAAGATCACAACCGGCTAACTCGCAAATTTCACCGATATTGCGGAAACTTGCCCCCATAACTTCGGTTTTATAACCAAACTTTTTATAGTAGTTATAGATCTGGGTAACGGATTGGACTCCGGGATCTTCAGCACCAACGTAGTCTTTACCGGTTTCTTTTTTATACCAATCGAGAATCCGACCGACAAAGGGAGAAATTAAGGTGACTCCCGCTTCCGCACAGGCGATCGCCTGATGAAAACCGAATAATAGGGTTAAATTACAGTGAATACCCTCTTTTTCGAGGACTTCTGCGGCTTTAATCCCTTCCCACGTCGAGGCAATCTTAATTAAGACTCTTTCTCTAGAGATACCCGCTTGTTCATACTGGGAAATGAGATAACGGGCCTTGTGGATGGTAGCTTGGGTATCGTAGGAAAGACGAGCATCTACTTCGGTGGAGACGCGGCCGGGGACGATTTGCAGGATTTGCAGACCAAAACCGATCGCTAGGCGATCAAAAGCTAATGTGGCCACATCTTCTGGGGTGGCCTGCTCTCCTAATTCTTTTCTGGCCGCTTGTAGGGTTTGATCGACAATCGGCTGATATTGGGGCATTTGGGCCGCGGCCGTGATCAGGGAGGGGTTAGTGGTGGTATCTTGGGGGGTAAAAGCTTCGATCGCTTGGATATCGCCGGTATCGGCAACAACCACTGTAAATTGACGTAATTGTTCTAGTAGGGTTTTAGCCATGACTTCTCCAGATGCGTGTTAACACGAGACTTCATCCACATCTTAGCGATTCGATCAAGAGGAAGGGGAAAAATTCCCGATTGATTTAATTCCCAAGTACAGACCTGGCCAAAGTAAGGATGAGCCGGGGAATCTTTTGGCCACTCCTTGCCCAAAGTCCTCTATTTGTGATAGTATTAGTGATTGTGTCGATTTAATAAAACGGAGTTTATGCCCAAGCTAAAAACGCGAAAGGCGGCGGCCAAACGATTCGAGGCCACGGGAAGCGGCAAAAAAATCAAACGTCGCAAAGCCTTCAAAAATCACCTACTCGATCATAAAAGTGCCGAACGCAAGCGCCGTCGTTTGTCCCAGATTACCCTAGTGGACGAGCGCGACGAGAAGGAAGTGCGCTTAATGTTGCCCTATTTGTAAGTTTTCCAGAAAAATCGTCTAAAGGATTATCATGTCTAGAGTAAAACGGGGGAATGTCGCCCGCAAGCGACGCAAAAAAGTTCTCAAATTAGCCAAAGGTTTTCGCGGTTCTCACTCGCGCTTATTCCGTACAGCTAACCAACAGGTAATGAAGGCCTTGCGGAATGCCTATAGAGACCGTCGCAAACGTAAACGCGATTTTCGTCGTCTTTGGATTACCCGCATTAACGCCGCTGCTCGTCAACAGGGCATCAGTTACAGCCAACTGACCGGACAATTAAAGAAAGCTAATATCCTCCTCAATCGGAAAATGTTGGCCCAATTAGCCGTCCTCGATCCCGTCGCTTTTGCTAAAGTGGTAGAAACAGCCAAAGGATAATTTAGCCCCAAGCATGACGGAAACTTGGCAAACGATTCAATTCCCCAGTTCAGAAAGTGCGATCGCTTTAGCGGGTCATCAAGAAGCTAACCTCAAATTGATAGCCAAGCAAACTGGGGCGAATTTAGTCCTCAGAGGCATGGAATTGCGGATTGCGGGGCAACCGACCCCGGTGGAGCGTGCCACAGCGATTGTGCGCTCCTTAAGTATTTTATGGCAAGAGGCCAAGTTAATCGCCGAAGCCGATATTATGACCGCTATCCATGCCCTCGATACGGGGCGTTCTAGCGAGTATAAAGAACTACAGCAGGATATTCTCGCTCGTACCCGTCGCGGGGAGCTAATTCGGGCAAAAACCTTCCGTCAGCGTCAATATATTCAAGCGATTCAAAGTCACGATATCACCTTTTGTATTGGACCTGCTGGCACGGGGAAAACCTTTTTAGCCGCCGTTTTAGCAGTACAGGCTTTATTAGAAGATAAAGTAGAACGGATTATCCTCACCCGGCCGGCCGTGGAAGCGGGGGAAAAATTAGGCTTTCTCCCGGGGGATTTACAGCAAAAAGTCGATCCTTTTTTGCGTCCCCTCTACGATGCTTTATACGAATTTATCGAAGCGGCCAAAATTCCCGACCTGATGGAACGGGGTAAAATCGAAATCGCACCCTTAGCTTATATGCGGGGACGAACCCTAGCTAATGCTTTTGTTATCGTTGATGAGGCCCAAAATACCACCCCAGCACAGTTAAAAATGGTCTTAACGCGCTTGGGATTCGGTTCGCGCATGGTAGTAACTGGAGATGTCACCCAAACCGATTTACCGCAACAACAGGAATCGGGGTTAATTGCCGCTCAAAAAATCCTCAAATCAGTAGAAGGGATCGCTTTTTGTTACCTATCCCGGGCCGATGTGGTGCGTCATCCCTTAGTACAAAAAATTGTCTCAGCTTACGAACAGCACGAAAAATAACAGATTATTGAGATGGTCGCTCTTGTACTCTTGCGAGAGAGTATAGAATTAGGTTTGCGATGTGCAACTAAAAAGGACAGAATCAGGGTTCCAGAGGATACTTTATCTCTGCTGATTTCTGAAAGCCTTGTTGTAAATCAAGACTAAAAATATAGGGCTCTTCTAGGTTCTGTGTGATAAGTTTAACTTACTATATTATCGATCTTTCCTTTGTGTCCTTTGTGTCTTTGTGGTTCGTTCCACCCCCTCGCTAGGAGGAATGTATCTTAGAATACATTTTACCCACCAAACCCGGGAGAGCCAATATAGTTGCACACCGAGTTTAATTTAGCTTTTTCTCCTTAAACTAAAACCGACAAAGACGTAGTTTAAGGCGTTTCGGTATCCCCAAACTTCAAGGAATTGATAACGCTGCCATCCTTTCACCGAGCCGGTCTGAAAAGCTCTGAGGGTGTATAGTTGATTAGCCCAGTTGTGATCGTTTGGTGTAGCATGGTGAACACAGTGCGCTCCTAGGCTAACTGGAAGGATGATGACCCGAATAAAGACTGCTCCCACTAATTCCGTGGACCATTTTAACCACTCTAACCAGTGGTCTGAGCGCGGAGGGTAAGCACCCAGATATAGAGCAAAAGATTTACCAATTACCTGAGATTTAGCTCCCTCATTATCATCGGCTTCATAGGCCCAATTATGCTCCGGTAGCTGTTGCAAGAGTGCAGCTGCATAGGTTCCGAGTTGGGTAAATAGCGCCCAGAGTAAGCAGATTAAACAAGAATGGGTTAAACCCGCACAAACAGAGGCCAAGAAAAGCACAATCAGGGTAGCTATTTGATAGTTAATGGGAGCTTTAAGAAGATTAGTCAGACGAGAAAGGAAGGTTTCTCCGTAAAACTTGGGAGAGAGTAATAACTTGCCCAAATTTTGCCAATAGAAGGACTCTTCTTCTCCAAATTCAAAACCTAACTCTTCTACTAGGTAGGGGGTATTCCCCTTGTCATTCATGGTAGCTAGGTTTTTCGGGGGGTGGTGAATTAGTAGGTGATTTTCTTTGAACAACGGAAAGGGCTTTTTCCCGGTAATTAAGGTGAGCAAACAACCTAAAAGATGGTTATAAGTGGGATATTGAGGGAAAAAAGCATTGTGGGCGCAAAAGTGGGCTATTTCCTGCAATTGAGCCGCTCCAGCTACGGATAATAAACATCCTAGGGGGATTAATTGCCAGTGGCTAAGAGCGATCGCTAATCCGCCTATATACTGGAGTATGCCATAGATTAGCTCTAAGGAGGGGGTGCTTTTCCAGAGAGGGGTAGCAAGGTAGTAGCCTGTTAGCCAGTCAAAGAAAGCTTGTACGAGACGATTATCGCTGATTTGGAGCATCCCTAGGCGTGGATTATCCCTTAAAGCCGATGCTTGTGTTGGGGTGGTTTTTTTGAGTATCATAGTAGTAGAAAATTTGGGTGTACTGTCCTGAAAATGGTTAAATAACCAAATTCAGGCGGTTTTATTAGTGGTTGTGTAGGCGTTCGATTTCTCGATAGTGCTGGACTAATTGCCCATCACTAAAAAACTGCTTTGGAGAGATTTCTATCTCGATGGCGAGATTAATTACCCAAGCTTCTTTGGGTACATACCCCAAGAGATTTTTTAGCCTCTGGGTTAGTGATTTAATCTGGTAGTTTGAGATGTACATAAGCTCTGAATTAGACTACACTTTTAGCTTATCTCTAGCCCTTTTAATTATCGAGGTAGTTTTTGTAGCATTTAGTAGTTAACTTGCCAAAGTATCATTAAGTAGCTAAAAGTAGCATTTTGTGAATTGTATTCTTAAAAGGAGAACCACAAGGACAAATGGGAGATAGAAAATCTAAGTCTAAAAAACCAAGTGATCTGAATGAATCAGATTTTTTGGGCATTGTAATGCAGTTAGTTATAAAAGTAGATAATAAGGGATTATCTGATATACAAAAAATCTTAGTAAATGGATTTCGTCAAGGTTTAACTTATGATGAGATAGCAGAGAAAAATTACTTAAATTCAGAAAATCTTAGGAAAGAAGCAACTAAAAAATTATTTCCCTTGATTTCTGAAGCTCTCACAGAAGCTATGAAAACGCCTATAAAAGTTCAAAAGACTAATTTTATTACATTAATTGAGCATTGGAATGCTATCGGTAACAAGGGTATCTCTGTAGAAAATAGTCTTGTTCAAAATAAGACAAAAATTAATATACTTACAAAGCTTAAAAATAAATTGTCTGGACAACAACAATCAGAACTGAGTCCGATCATAAAGTCGTACTTGCCAGATAATGAAAATGCTAATTTTGAAAAAATCATCAGTAAAATCATAGATTCTCCAGATAAAGATTCATTAATAATACTTTTTAGACTTACTCAAGATAGCAGAGTTAATAGCTCCACTTGCCCATACATTGAACAAACAATACAGGAGTTAAAGGAATTATTAAAGATTACTGACACAGATTACAATGCTTGGATAGCAGAAATAACAGAAACCAATCCAGAACCTGACAATCGAGAAAATATTAATAACTATCTAATTATCAAAATAGAGGAGAGTAAAAGTCAAGCAAATACTTCCCCTGAATATAAATTTGCTGCGTGGTTTCTACAGTTAAATACATCTCAAAGTCAAGGAAATAATTATATACCTCTTCCTGTAGATAGTAGCGTTAGCAAAGATGTTTATACTCAAAAAGATATAACGAACATTTTAACAAAAATTATTGAAGATTGTCATAACCGAGGAGGTGCAAACTTAAATATTGAATTTTTCACCAATGGCAAGCTACTATATACTAACTTTGAATCTTGGGAATACAATTACTTTGATAGCCTAACTCAACTTAAGAGAACATATTTTGTTAATGTTCGTTCTCTTACGAGATTGGAAACAATGTATAGTAAAATGCCAGCTTATCAACATTGGAAAAGTAGATGGGAAAGCTTAAAAAAAACTTTTATAGATACACAAACAGTTACTAACAGCGAGTCCTATTTGTGCCAAGAAACAACTCTATGGAGCAATCTTTGCGCTTCAACTCAAGAGGATTTAGAGCAATTATTTAAAAGAAGCTTAAAATATGGCATACCTTTATCCGTTGGGTCACGCTGTCATGCTCAGGAAGCAATTCACAGAACACAAATTAATACACTCTTACAGGGTATTCAAATTAATCACTTGTCCACAAGAGTTCAAGAGGTGAGGCGACAATCACCAGATAATTTAGAAGATGAACCCGAACATCTAGGACATCATCTATTATGCTTTTTAGAAGACCCCAATCGGATGCCCCCCTTCCACTACTTAACATCTCAGCACCTAGGTTAATTAACTATGAATACATGGAAAATCTTTCAAGGCAATCATGAAAAAGGCTCAAGGGATAAGATTACCTGGCCAGAAATCCCACCTTGGCGAAGCTTCGCCACCGACAAATCCGAGGAGCGGGGAAAACAACTCATAGTTGACGATAAAACCATCGAAACCGTAAACGCAGCCATTCACCTACGCCGGCCTATTTTAGTCACAGGGAAACCGGGTACAGGGAAAACCTCCCTAGCCTACGCAATCGCCTACGAATTAGACTTAGGAGAAGTATTAGTCTGGCCAATTAATACCCGCACCACCCTACAAGAGGGATTATACTACTACGATGCGATCGCACGTTTGCAAGATTACCAATTAGAAGAAAAAAAAGACATAGGGCAGTATATCCGCTTGGGTCCCTTGGGAACAGCCCTCTGTCCGAGAAATTATCCCCGGGTACTGCTTATCGATGAGATAGATAAAAGTGACATCGACTTACCTAACGACCTCTTAAACCTTTTTGAAGAGGGAAGATTTGAAATCACCGAACTTTCCCGACTCGCTAAAGATACCGAAAACGAACCAATACCAGTACAAACCCATGACGGTAAATGGGAATCCATCCCCCAAGGCAAGGTAAGCTGCCAACAGTTCCCCATAGTGATTATGACGAGCAACGGCGAGAGGGATTTTCCCCTACCCTTTAAACGTAGATGTCTGCTCTTAGAAATCCCCGAACCCAACCCAGAGGAACTAAAAAAGATAGTAAAAAGCCATTTTGATTATAAAGAAGCCAGTCCCGAAAGTAAAAAAATAGAAGACGCGATCGCAGAATATGTGAAAAAACGAGACAAAGGGGAACTAGCAACAGACCAGCTTTTAAACGCCGTCTTTATGAGCATGGGCGAAAATAAACCCACGGATGCAGAATTAAAGTCCCTTACCAACCTACTATTTACCTACCTCACCGACACAGGCAATACATGACCCAAACCCCTCCCACACCAGAACTGATTGATAAATTTATCACCTTTGTCAAGGGCAGGGGATGGGACCTAGACAGTTACCAGATAGCTGATAGTTTATGGTGGTATGTTCTCACCCAAGAAGAGGAAGGAAAACCCCAAACCCCTACAGAGCCTAGGGAAGAAAAGGAAGAAACCCCGACCGCTAAAAACCCCTCCCAGGAGAGTAAAAACAAAACCCAAGAGCCAGCAGCCCCATCCGATGAAGTTCCCTTAATACGGGAGACAGAAGCACAAAAACAGCCGGAGAAGATAGGCGCAGACACCCTACCCATTAGCATCCCCGATGCCAAATTCTGGCGAGAAACCCTAAAATTAGGGCGAGCAGTGCGTCCCCTCATCCAAAAGATAGACTCAGCCACCCAAAGACAAATAAACCTAAACAGCACCGTACAGAAATCGGCCGAGTATAGCATCGGCAAGAAAGATGGCAGTTTAGCCCTAATACCCGTTTACCAAGCCAAAAAAGTCCGTTCCCTAGAGGTAGTTTTACTGATTGAAGAATGGGCCTCCATGGTCTTTTGGAAAGAAATGGCCGGGGAAATCCGCGATTGGCTAGAACAAATCGGGGCCTTTCGGGATGTCAAACTCTACCGCATCGGATGGGACGAAGACAGGCAAAATTTAGCCATCCGTACCTACTCTAACGATACTTGCTCAATTCACCCAAAAGATCTCATCCATCCTCGCGGCGAAAGACTTATCCTCTTCTACAGTGATTGTACTTCCCCAGACTGGTATCAAGGACGCTATAACCAAGCTCTTCAGGACTGGGGAAAACACCAAATCGTCACCCTGCTTTCTCCCTTCCCGGAAGCAATGTGGGAAAGAACCGCCCTTAGTCGAGGTTGGTTCGTCTCCCTAGTCAACCAAACCCCCCGGAAACCTTCACAAAACTGGAGATTTACCTCTATCCCCCTGCTACTACAAATTGAGAACGAAGAGGAAAATCAACATATTCTCAGAGAAACAATCCAAAAAACCTACTTTCCCCTACCCACCATCTCCCTAACCCCTTCATCCTTAAAAGCTTGGGCGCTCGTTGTCAGTGGTGACAGCAACGCCACCTGTGCGGGGGTACTACTAGAAAAATCCCCCCAAAACAGAGAAATACCCGCAACTATTTCTCCGGAGATGTCTAGGAAACAAGCTCTAGAACTATTCGCTAGTACCGCCTCACCTCTAGCTTGGGAGTTACTGAAAAAATTAGCCGCAGCCCCGGTAAATCTTCCCATCATCCGTCTTATCCAAAGCCAACTTTTAAGCGCCTCTAACCCCCTAAACATAGCAGAAGTCATCCTTAGCGGTTTTCTTAAAGTCTATCTAGGAGGGGAACCAGTGAAGTGGGACAAAGGAGGTAAATTTAACTTTCATACTCCCCCCAACAGCCTAGATTTTGAATTTGATGATGAGGACAGAGAGCTTCTGCTCACTGAACTAGGGAATAGCCGCGCCTTAGAGGTAATTTTTGTCCTCTCGGAATACATCGCCCAAAAACTCAACCTGAGTACCACCACCTTTTTTGGTCTTATTCTTACCAATCCCCAAGTTCTCCTCGGCAAAGAAGCAGCTAATCTAGTTCGCGCCTTTGCCAAGGTATCTGCTAAGGTTTTCCAAAAGCTAGGGGAAGCAAAGTACCAAGAAATTAGCCAAAAGCTGCAATCTATGGTTGACTCACCTCCACCCCCACCGGTTGAGGAAAAGTGGCTGAGGAAATATAAAACCGTAACCATAGCTAAGGTAAAAGAGCTTACGGGAGGAGAGGAAATATTGTTTCAACTGCTCAAGCATAGACTTAAGGATTTCAGCGTAGAAGATGGCGAACTGTATCAGCGCCTTCGTTTAACCCCTGAGCAGCTTAAATTTTTGGCAAGCGAAGAAATAACCGCCGAGACAATCCCAGTCCAGTTTAGGGAAGTCTTGGATAACACAGAAGAAGAAATCATCACCGAGAAATTTAACCTAACCCTGTTCAAGTCTGAAACCGTCTTTGTGGATGAGAGGGGACAAATTACCGCCAAAGAACCCGTGAGAGCCTTCTACTTTGAAGAAAATCCCCCCAGCTTAAAAATGCTCTATATTCCTTCGGGGGAGTTTTGGATGGGAACCGAAGCGGAGGAAATAGCGCGGCTAGTGAAAAAATGCAATAGGGATTGGTTCCAACGAGAATCCCCCAGACATTTAGTAAAAATCGCCCCGTTTTACCTAAGTCAAACTCCGATTACCCAAGCTCAATGGTTATATATTGCCCAAAGAAAAGATTTAAAAGTAGAGCGAGATTTAAAACCGGAGCCATCGCGGTTTAAAGGCAGCACAAACCCCGTTGAAAATGTATCTTGGTTAGATGCCGTAGAATTTTGCCAAAGGCTCTCTAAAATGACCAAGAAACAGTATCGGCTGCCCAGTGAGGCGGAATGGGAGTATGCTTGTCGTGCTGGAACCACCACCCCCTTCCACTTCGGAGCAACCCTCACCTCAAAATTAGCTAACTACGATGCTAGGGAACGCTTTGCTGAAGAACCAGCAGGAGAATATCGTGCGAGAACCACCCCCGTGGGGCAATTTCCCCCCAATGGTTTTGGTTTGTATGATATGCACGGCAATGTCTGGGAGTGGTGTCAGGATGACTTCCGGGAAAATTATCAAGGCGCACCTAGGGATGGTAGTCCTCGGCGAGAAAAGAGCAAAAAACAGCAAAATCAGGCATATAAAGCTCTGCGGGGCGGTTCTTGGTGCAGCAATCCGTATAACTGCCGTTCCGCTTACCGCCTCAGCAGCCTCCGCCGCTTCGTCAACCTCAACGGTTTTCGGGTGGTGTGCGGTGCTGGGAGGACTTTGTAGCCCTTTTTCTCTTTTTTCCCTTTTTACCCTTTTTCTCCTTTTCGATTTTTTTGAACAAATGTACTAGATGTGAGTTGGCTGATAAGTGGCTGGTTATAATTAAATTGAAGACGGGTTTTGATCCCCCTTATCAAGGTAGGGTTGATTCATGAATCAACCCTACAATCAATCAATCCTACTATCAATTAATCCTAGGATTCATCATGTACCAAATCACTCTTTCCCTACCCGATGAAACTGCTCTCGCTTTACACCTCACCCCAGAACAACTAGGACAGGAAATCTCTCTGCTTGCTGCCATTAAACTTTATGAATTGGGAAAACTTTCCTCTGGCACTGCTGCCAACTTAGCAGGTATTCCGCGAGTTGTTTTTCTTTCTAAACTTGCAGACTATGGAGTTGATACCTTCCGACTCAAGGAAGCAGAATTAATCGAGGATCTGGCCAATGCCTAACGTCATTGCCGATACATCACCGATTCAATACCTCTATCAGACTAACTTACTTGACTTACTACCGAACTTTTACGGACAGATAATTATTCCTTTTTCAGTAGCTCAAGAGTTAGCCGTTGGAAAAGCTTCTGGAATCTCTTTACCTGATATAATCTCCTTAAGTTGGATAATTATTCAACAAGCAAAATCAGTTTCTCTTTTACCCCTTGTCACTGATTTAGGAAAAGGAGAAAAAGAAGTATTAGCTTTAGCAATAGAAATTCCCGATTCTCTCGCTTTACTTGATGATGGTTTGGCGAGACGATATGCAAATTTATTAGGAATAAAACTCACTGGCACAATGGGAATATTATTAAAGGCTAAACAAAATGGTTATCTACACCGTATTGAGCCAATTCTTAATCAACTAGAATTGCTGAAGTTTCGCTTAGATGCCACTACTCGTACTTCTGTGTTAAAATTAGCTGGTGAAGGATAGAGTATAAAGGCTCTTCGTTACTTGTTATGGTTCGATAGGGTGGCATAAATCGACTAAATCCTTATCTGGCAAGAGATTTAATTGATTAGTTCGCTCTATATCAAAAACAATTGACAAAAATCGCCAAACGTCTTTCTATATAAGGGTTCCATCCCTTATAACCCCCGTACATTGCATAACACAAACCGAAGAACCAGTATAAAATCAATTTTTAATTTAATTATAATAACTTACCTTAGGGCTTGCTGAAAAAGTACGGGCGAAGCATTCGGGTAATAACCTATCGGTGAAACCGGAGATTTTCTATCCGAATGCTTCGCCCCTACAGGACGCGGGCCGACACAGAACACTAAAACCCTTACCTCGTCTATATTTCACATTTATTCAGTAAACCCTACTTATGCCTACAATAATCATCCAAAAGACCCAAAAACGTCTTTTAATCTATAGAGAAAAACTCACCGATGACCTAGACATAGAATTAGTCAAAATACCATCGGGAACCTTTACAATGGGTTCTTCAGAACAAGAAAGTGGTAATACAAGTGAAAAGCCCCAACACAACGTTACTCTGAAAAACTTCTTGATGGGTATTTATCCCATTACCCAAGCTCAATGGTTATATATTGCCCAAAGAAAAGATTTAAAAGTAGAGCAAGATTTAAACCCAGATCCATCGCATTTTAAAGGCAGCACAAACCCCGTTGAAATGGTAAGTTGGTTAGATGCTGTGGAATTTTGCCAAAGGCTATCTAAATTAAGTAAAAGAAAATATAGGCTACCAACGGAAGCTGAGTGGGAGTACGCTTGTCGAGCGCAAACCAAACCCTTAAATCTCCACAAAGGAGAAACCTACCCCCCCTATCACTTTGGGGAAATTCTTACCCCAGATTTAGCCAACTATAATGACAATCTCCAAAAAACCACCCCTGTTGGGCAATTCTACGCCAACGACTTTGGTTTATACGATATGCACGGAAATGTCTGGGAGTGGTGTCAAGATGATTGGCGCGAAAATTATGAGGAGATAAAAAAGAGCAAAAAACAGCAAAATCAGGCAGATAAAGCTATGCGCGGCGGTTCTTGGTACATCAATCCCTATTTCTGCCGTTCCGCTTACCGCAACCTCAACAACCGCCGCGGCCTCAACAACTTCACCTTCGGTTTTCGGGTGGTGTGCGGTGCTGGGAGGACTTTGTAACCCTTTTTCTTGCATGAGTAGAAAACGGGTTTCTCTGAGAAACCCGTTTTCTGTGGGGTATAGTAAAGGGATTGGGGGAAGTTCGGCTAATCTTAAGAATAAGCAGTTTAAATGCGTCTTAGCTCACATCAACAGCCGCTCAGTTATTAGTATTCTCCCCCATCATTTTTTTTCTGGTCTAAAACATGATTATAGATCACACTGTTGAGAGATTGCCAAAAAGGAACTAATAAAATACTCAGAAGTAAGACAATAGTAGTCAGACCATAGGAAAACATCACTATTAGATTTTCCGTGAGCGTTTGCCAGTCCTCCGAAGAATTGAACCAAAAGGGAATTGAAGCCAAAGCTACTGACAGAAGACAAACTGGAATAATTAATAAAATGGCAATAAATATCACTCCCACAATTCTCCAAGCCGAGTTTTTAGTTAAATGCCAAGCTCTCTCGATTGCTTGCCAACTGCCTAAATTATCTTCAATTACTAAGGGCAATTCTGCAATGCAAATGCGAGCATATAACCAAAGGAAGAAAACAGGAAGACAGAAAGAAGCCAGTAAAATAAGCCATACACCAAGGATGGGGATAAAACTGACTAACACCAGAGGCAGCGTTATCGCCAAAATTATTGTCGCTCCTAACAAACCGATCAAAACCTGCATCCACCACAAGCGCCACATTTTCGGCTTAACTTTTTTTTCCGCTTGTCCGGCAGTTTCCGGCTGATAAATGATGTCTTGAAAAGCTAATCGTGAGATAACCGCATTATTGAAAAGAGACTTAGCGGCCGAGAAAATTTGTATCGGGAAAAGAAATAAACGTAAACCGATATCGCTGCCTTGTTCGGGGGTAATTGTTTGATAAAGTAATTGACTGAGAATTAATTGCAAAACTAAGGGAAAAAGCGACCACAAACAGGCGCGGACAGCAAAGAATACATAAGTTGGGAAGCGATCGCGATAAAGACGGAAGGCAGTATTAATCGTATTGCCAATAGTCAAAGGAGCGATGGAATTGTTAGTCACGGCTGGACTCCTTACAGAATGCCACCACTATATTAGGTTAGGTAACTAATAACAGCTAAAAACTTCCAATTTAATCAATATTTCCAGCTAAGACAACAATTTTGCTAAAGTGGTAGAAATTGGCCAACGATTCAATTCCCCAGTGGAGAAAGTGCGATCGCATTAATGGTCTTAACTCCCTTGGGATTCGGTTCGCGCATGGTAGTAACCGGAGATGTCACCCAAACCGATTTACTGCAACCACAGGAATCGGGGTTAATTGCCGCTCAAAAAATCCTAAAATCAGTAGAAGGGATCGCTTTTTCTTACCTATCGCCGATGTGGTGCGTCATCCCTTAGTACAAAAAATCGTCTCAGCCTAGGAACAGCACGAAAAATAACAGATTATGGATATTAAACATGGTTTCGTCGATGCGGTGGGTAATACTCCCCTAATTCGTCTCAATAGTTTTAGCGAGGAAACTGGCTGCGAGATTCTCGGTAAGGCCGAATTTCTTAACCCCGGTGGTTCGGTCAAGGATCGCGCCGCTTTATATATTATCCAAGAAGCGGAAAAAGCCGGTACTCTCCAACCGGGGGGAACCGTTGTCGAAGGAACCGCCGGCAATACTGGCATCGGTTTGGCCCATATCTGCAATGCTAAAGGTTATAAATGCCTGATTATCATTCCCGATACCCAATCCCAAGAGAAAATCGACCTCTTAAGAACCCTTGGTGCGGAAGTGCGTACTGTTCCCGCCGTTCCCTACCGAGATGCCAATAATTACGTTAAATTATCGGGGAGATTGGCCAGTGAGATGGAAAATGCTATCTGGGCCAATCAATTCGATAATCTGGCTAATCGTCGCGCTCACTACGAAACCACCGGCCGGGAAATCTGGGAACAAACCGACGGTAAAATTGATGCTTGGGTGGCTGCCACGGGAACCGGGGGAACCTACGCGGGGGTGGCGATGTTTTTAAAAGACCAAAATCCCCAGGTGCGTTGTGTGGTGGCGGATCCGATGGGTAGCGGTTTATATAGTTATGTGAAAACCGGGACAATTACCCTGGAAGGTAGTTCAATTACGGAAGGAATTGGTAATAGTCGTATTACGGCTAATATGGAAGGCGCACCCATAGATGATGCCATTCAAATTGATGATCCCACTGCCATTAAAGTTGTTTATCAACTATTACAAAAAGATGGTTTATTTATGGGGGGTTCTGTGGGTATTAATGTTGGTGCTGCGGTAGCTTTAGCTAAACAAATGGGACCAGGCCACACTATTGTTACTGTTCTTTGTGATGGTGGGTCTCGTTATCAATCTCGTTTATATAATCCTCAATGGTTGGCTGAGAAAGGATTGGCTTAAATTGTACTGATAACTGATAACTGATAACTGAATTAATGATCCTTCCTGAATTATTTGACCTTTGGCAAGAAACCCTAGAATGGCAACCCGATGGGGCCAGACAAGCGCGATTTCAACAACTTTATGAGTTGATTTTAGAGGGTAATCAACGTTTTAATCTCACCCGAATTACCCAACCGGAGGAGTTTTGGGAAAAACATCTTTGGGATTCTTTATCGGGTTTAGCTTGGTTACAAAAATCCCAGCCGGATCTATTGACAAAACCCCTGTCAGTCATTGATTTGGGGACCGGGGCCGGGTTTCCGGGGCTGCCAATTGCGATCGCATATTCCCATTGGTCGGTGACTCTCTTAGATTCCACCCAAAAAAAGATTAATTTTCTTGAAGAAGTTATTGACAAATTAGAGTTAAATAACACGAAAACTCGTTTAGGTCGGGCGGAAATCGTCGGGAAAAACCTTAAACATAACTGTGCTTACGATATCGTCTGTTTGCGAGCGGTAGGTAATGTGGATATCTGTGTTAACTATGCTTTGCCTTTCCTGAAAAAGACCGGAATCGCTATTCTCTATCGTGGTCAGTGGTCCGCGCAGGATAGTTTAAGTTTAGAGGAGAATCTAGGGAAAGCTGGCGGTAAAATCCTCAAAATTGCCAGTTTTACCACTCCCTTAAGCCAAAGCGTCCGTCATTGTCTATATATCTGCAAGAAATAACTTTAAGCAGTGAGAGGATGAAAAAAGAAAGCCAAGGCCAGGATAGCATAGGTAGCTAAGAGTAACATTCCTTCCAACCAATTCGATCGCCCATCACTACTAATCGAATTAGCTAACCACACCGCTACAGCCACTGCCACTAACTCAAAGGGATTAAAATTTAGATCCATGGGCTGACCGATAATATAACCCATGATAACCAAAACCGGAGCCACAAACAGGGCGATCTGCATACTGGAACCGACGGCCACAGATACCGATAGATCCATTTTATTCTTAAGAGCGACGGTGACGGCCGTAGCGTGTTCGGCCGCATTACCGATAATAGGCAAAAGAATCACCCCGGTAAACAGTGCCGTTAAACCTAGCTGTTCCGTAGCCTCCTCTAGGGATGCCACCAATAACTCCGATTCTACGGCCACAGCGATGGTAACGATCAATAAAATCAAAGACCAAAACCAGATTTTCGGTTTTGCGGGGTTTTCTCCAGCGCTTTCCTCCTCAATACCAGCAATCCCGACATCGTAGAGATAGGTGTGGGTTTTCATGGAAAACAAGAGACTTAAACCATAGACGAAAATTAACACCGCTGCCACGGCCACGGATAGACGTTGCAGGACTGGTTCCCCGACTCCCGTGGAGGTAAATTGCACGGCAGTGGGTAAAAGAATCGCCACCACCGCCAAATTCATGGCTGAAGCATTTAAACGAGCAGTTATTGGCTGAAATTCCTGTTCTTTGAAGCGTAAACCGCCTAAAAACATCGATAATCCCATAACTAAGAGTAAATTACCGATAATTGAACCAGTAATCGTCGCTTTTACCACATCGATGAACCCTTCCCGCAAAGCGACATAGGCGAGAATTAATTCTGTGGCATTGCCAAAGGTGGCATTCATCAAACCGCCAATATTTGGCCCAACCACCACCGCAATCGCTTCGGTGGCTTCCCCCATGTAGGCCGCTAGGGGGATAATGGCTAGACAAGCGGTGATAAAAACTACCGTTCCGCCCCAGTGTAACAGGGAACCGGCGATCGATAGCGGCACAAAAATTAATAAGATGGCGAAAATGGTGTTTTTGCTTAACATAAAGTGGTTAATTTTGTCAAGATAATTTTATTTTGATCGGGTTGGGAACTGAGGGGGACTAGAATCGGATTCTAGCCAAAATTCCCCAGTAGAACCGGTTATTATCCATAATATTGCCCTAAAACCGTCTCTGAGGGACTTTTCTAGGGGTTCGGGGGGTGATTGGGAGGGAACAGTCACCGGTTTAATCACGATTCCGCGACTACCAAAAATAATTTCTCCCACTAATCGCGCCCTTCTCATGTGATTATCAGAAGTGACTAGATAGACGCTATCAATACCTTGGGCTTTCAGTTGATCGGCTAGGCTAGTAAAGTTAGTGACAGTATCTCGCGCATTATAATCGAGATGGAGACGTTCTGGGGGAATTCCCGCTTTTTTAAAAATCTTTTGCACATATCGTCGCGGACTACCGGAAGATACCCAAATCGGTAGATCGGGATATTCCTTAGCTAATTTTGCCGCAAAACGTTCTCGATCGGCATGACCTCCCAAAACAAAAATCGCTTCCGGTTTTAGCCACTGCTGACGTAAATCGAGGTATAACCAGCCTAAACCCGCCAAAATTAGCGGAATAGCCAGCAATTTTAACCTATTCCCTTGCGGAGAAACTCGCTTTTTTCTCTGAGAATTAGCCTTGAGAACCATATAACAGTGATCGGTGAGCGGTTGTCAACCTTCAGCTTTGTGGATTAAGGTGATCGAGGGTGAGGATCATCGAACTCACATTGACGTAGGAGATGGGGATTTTATTCCCCAACTGACCGATAATTTTTCCGGAACTCAGGTGGATTGATGCGGTTGCTTACATCCCCCACCAACGGGCCACCGCTTCGGGAAGGGGGAGCAAAATACTTAATAATAAAGCCAGGGAAAATAGGCCTAATAAATCTCGTTTATTATCCAATTCCGTCACATCATTTAAAGCTGGTTGATCGCTGACTGGCATTAATAAGAGAATAATCGCCCAGAGTAAAAAATCTGGCTGCACTAGGGCTAAAATAAACATGAATAATCGAGTTAATTGACCGATAATTATGGCGGTTTTCTGCCCATACATGGCGTGAACAATATGACCACCATCCAATTGACCAACGGGCATTAAATTCAAGGCCGTAACGATAATTCCCACATAACCAGCTACCGCTAAAGGATGTAAATGGATGGCTTTTCCTGCGATTAAATTACTGCCGAGAGCTAGTTTAGCTACGATAGACAAGAAAAAAGAAAACTGCGGATTTAAGGCCTGAAAATTTAATAAACTGCTTTGATTAGTTAGGGGAACTATTTCCGAGAGGGACAA
The DNA here is from genome assembly GCF_015207925.1 of Microcystis sp. LEGE 00066. Classification (NCBI taxonomy): domain Bacteria; kingdom Bacillati; phylum Cyanobacteriota; class Cyanophyceae; order Chroococcales; family Microcystaceae; genus Microcystis; species Microcystis sp. LEGE 00066. The sequence goes on from NZ_JADEVX010000071.1 coordinate 19,510, forward strand.
TCCCAAAAATAGTAGAGGAATAGCGATAATTATACCCCCCAAAGGACCGGCCACTGCCACATCAAATAAAGCTTTGCGGGTGGGTACAGGGGAGCGCATTTGAATAAAAGCCCCGAAGGTGCCGAGGAAGAAAGGAATGGGGATAAAATAGGGCAAAGTAGTTTTAATTTTATATTTAACTGCTGTAAAATAATGACTGAATTCGTGCAGTCCTAAAATAGCAATTAAGCCCAAACTGTAGGGTAACCCTTGCAATAATAAACTAGGATTATTTTCTAATTGTTGGGCGGTAATGCCACTTAATCCCGCACCGACCACTGTGGTAGTTAAGATAGTTAATAACAATAAACCCAGGGCAAGAAAGGGGCGAGTAACTTTTTCAGTTTCTATGGTTTCTGTTTTTTGCTGCCAGGGATTAGCCACAAGAGCGAAAAAAGGTTGTCCCTGAAAACTTTCTTGGAAAAGCAATAAAAAGCGATCACCAAAAACCTTTTCCACATTGCTTTTAATCACTTGATAAGCTTCTTCGGGAACTGCTCGCAATTTCCCCCGACAGAGAATTGCTTGGGGACGATAATCGATATTTTGCAGATAATAAACACCCCAAGGAAAACAATCTCGTAGGGATTTTTCCTCTTCAGCAGTGATCGGTTTTAAATCATTTTTAGGTGCAGGATTATCAATATTTTCTAGGACTAAATTCGCTTGTTTCCGTGGTGATGGGGAGCTTTCTTGGGGAGTAACCCGACCTCTCTGTACTAACCACCAGTACAAAAAAGGGCAGATCACAAAGGGGCCGATCAGCAAAAATGCCGGCATGGGGGTATCCTCTCCATAGATTAACGTCCAGCCGGTCCAAATTAGAGCCGGAGTCATCAGGACTAACCAAATTAACCATATTGGTGTTGTCGTGATTTTGGCCACGCTACGCTTGACGATAAAATAAGTGAAACCGCCAAGAATCCCTAATAACAACCACATTTCCATATCGGCTCTTTTCTATTGAGTAAAAGGCGGCTAATTTCAGCCGGCCCGGTCATCGATCGTGCTAAATTGTAAACCGCATTGATTGTGATTTGGATAGGCAAACCATGCGATCGGAAACCGAATCGTCTCCTTTAGAGGTTAGCAAAACCACAAAACCCCCTCGATTAATTCTAGAAGGTTTATACGCTTTCTCGCCTAATCGGGAAACCCTAGGGGGAACCTCTTATCTTATTGTAGAAAATACTGGCAATATTCTGGTGGATTGTCCTGGCTGTGAGGATAGCGAGCGGGATTTTCTCCGAGAAAAGGGAGTCCGTTACTTATTTTTTACCCATCGCGGGGGTCAGGGTAAACAGAGCGATTCTCTGCAAAGTTGGCTTGATTGTGAGATTATTCTACAGGAACAGGAAGCCTATCTGCTTCCTCACCGTCAAATTACCGTTTTTCAGCAGCAAATCCAGTTATCTCCCACTTGTAGCGGTTTTTGGACTCCTGGTCATTCTCCCGGCTCCTCCTGTCTCTACTGGCAGCGTCACGGGGGGGTTTTATTTACCGGTCGTCATCTTCTCCCCGACACCAAGGGTCAACCGCAACCCCTACAGACCGCGAAAACTTTCCACTGGCCGCGGCAATTGCGATCGCAACAGGCCATTTTAGACCGTTTTAGTCCGGAAACCCTCTCCTATCTTTGTCCGGGGGCTAATACCGGCTTTTTGCGCGGTCGGGGAATTATCGATCGCGCCTACGAAAAAATCAGCGCCAATCCTCTTAACTAGGGTTTGCAGCAAAAAGTTTTTCTGGGGGGTAGGGTGTGGGGTGTGGGG
>NZ_JADEVX010000305.1:0-3061 GCF_015207925.1 Microcystis sp. LEGE 00066
CCTTGTTCTTTTGAACGCAGTGTATCAACCTATTTCACTACTAGCTAATTACGATGGTTCAGGTCGGACATTCGGTTCACACCTAATCATGGATGGTTGGCAGTGGTCTCGATTCTGGTGTTAGGTTGCACCTCGGAGCCTTCCGTTCCCCGCTTCAGTCCCAGAATTGTGACTTCTGAATCTGGGGGTGGCTATCGCCGTTACTCTCAGCTTTGTAACGATTTGTGATTAATTGTTACAAAGTGTATTGACCTTGAGTCCCCTTGCCTGATTTGGTATCGGGTGATACTAAACGTTGGGACATATAAACAGTTATAAGGCTGGTCTGGGTTGACCTGTTAGATTCAGTCAGGGGACTGAAGACCTTACTAGGCGGTTATTTCGGGCATTTCAGCCCTATTTCATGCCTAAACGTTTCGCACTACTATTCTTAACATACCCCACAGACAGAAAAAAGGGTTAACCGAACTGGTCAACCCCTAGGCTTGGGAACGCGCTGTAAATCTCAGCTTTGAACGACTAGCTTAACGTTAGCGTTTTGCAGACCGCGCTGTTTCACTTCGGATAGGGTTTTGTTCACAGCGTATTTTTGGTTGATCGAGTTGATCAATTCGGTTTGATTGTGTTTTTTGGCCACACCCCAGAGGTCAGCGATTAAATCAAAACTGCCGTCGGTATTGCGGGACCAACCGAGATCATATTCGCCATCGAGAACAGCAACGATGTCAGAGCGAACCCGTTGACCGTTGTAACCACGAACATCGGCTTCGGTTTTCACGCTAATGCCGAGGTCGCGGAGAGAAGCTTTGAGGATTTCGGCATCGGTGATTTTGGTCCGGAGAGTGCTGAAATGAGACATTGGAATTTCCTCTTTGTAGATTAAGAATTAACAACAACAGATTGAGAGTTAAAGAGTGCCGCCAAGCGGCTTTTCGAGGCATTGCTAGTCCCTGAGAACTAGCCTTTCATCCCGTTGGGAGCGGGCGAAAGTCTGTTAGAACTCCAATCGCTGGTACTCAGCGACGGAGGCCGAAGCAGGTCGGGCGCGTTGTCTGGCCCAATCACGCAGGGCAGTTACCTGTTCGGTCATGGTGCGAGATAGGGGCAGAGTCGCCTTAATCGCCGCAATAATGTCTAATTGCGTGAATTCGCGATCTTGGGCGAAGGCCTCATACATGGCGGCAATCAGCGCCTGTTCTATTTCCGCACCGGAAAACCCATCGGATACCTTGGCTAACTGCTCCAAATCGAAGCGAGAAATGTCGGAGCGTCGTTTAGTCAGGTGAATATTAAAGATATCTTGTCTTTCTTCGGAATTGGGCAAATCGACAAAGAAGATTTCATCGAAGCGCCCCTTGCGGAGAAATTCCCCGGGTAGCCGTTCAATCCGGTTAGCTGTGGCCATAACGAAGACGGGCGAGGTTTTTTCCTGCATCCAAGTCAGGAAGGAGCCGAAGATGCGGCTAGAGGTTCCCCCATCGGAATCTGCGGATCCTGTACCACCGGCAAAAGCTTTATCTAATTCATCGATGAAAAGAATGGCCGGAGAGATGGATTCGGCAGTTTTTAAGGCATTACGCAGGTTAGCCTCAGACCGTCCCACCATGGAACCATCGTAAACCCGTCCCATATCTAAGCGCAGGAGCGGTAAACTCCAGAGGCGCGAGGTGGTTTTGGCAATTAAGGACTTACCACAGCCCGGTACTCCTAAAATTAGCATTCCTTTCGGTTGGGGGAGTCCGTAACCTCTGGCTCTTTCTGTAAAGGCGTTCGAGCGCTGTCTTAACCATTTTTTTAGTTCTTCCAGACCGCCGACGGCATTGATGGTCTCGTCCTCTTCAATGTATTCTAAAATTCCGTTGCGGCGAATCAGTTGTTTTTTCTCGGAAAGGACGATTTCTACCTCGTCTTCCGTTAATTTGTTGGCTTTTACATAGGCCTTGCGGTAAACTTTTTCGGCTTCATCTTTGGTTAAACCCAAGGCAGCTTTCAGGAGTTTTTCCCGGACTTCTGTGGTGGTACGACGATTTTGATTTTTGCCTAGATGTTGCGAGAGAACCGTATCCAACTCTCCCATGTCCGGCAGAGGAAAATCTAGAACTACCACGTCTTTCTCTAGTTCTATGGGGACTTCTTGCAGGGGAGACATTAAAATAATGATTTTTTCGGTTCCCTTAAAGCTGGCGATCGCATCTCTTAACCAGCGAGTCACCGGAGCAGAAGTGATGAACGGATGCAGGTCTTTAAAGATGTAGATACCCCCTTCCCGTTGACGCACTACCCATTCGATCGCCGCTTCTGGCGACACGGTATTATGTTGACTGGTTTGGCGGGGTTGACCCTGTTCGATCATGCCGTGGGTGACAGTCCAGACAAACACCCGTCGATGTTGTGTATTTAGTTGGGCTATTTTGCTGATGGCTTCTTCCGCCCTTTCCTCCTCGGAGGTGACGAGGTAAATCAGGGGATACTGAGCCTTGACGAGAATTCCTAGCTCTTCTTTCATAACATCGACCCTATTTGTGGTAACGGTTTAGACCTTGGGCGGCTGATGGCTGTGGATGCCTTGTTCGGCTACTGAGAGTTTAGCAGGGAACTAAGGCTGCTTCTCCCTCTGTGGTTCCTTGAGCGCCAACGGGTTCGGGAACTTCGATCGGGAACTCGTCGCCCACTATTGCGGGCTGGCGTTTGATCGACCTTAGCCGATCTTCTTTCATTACTAACGCGGCATCACACTCGGGACAGACATGAACCTGATAGGTTTTGCCATAGGCGGTGGCTTCGATTTCTTCTACCTTTTCGGGGTATTTCAGGTAAAAAGCGATCGCTTTTTCCACCAGCCCTGACATCGATTCTTCATCGATCGCGGCTTTGATTTTCAGTTGACGATGGACTCCAGGGGGAAGGTACAGTGTGACTTTTTGCTTGTCTTGCATATCACTAAATTGGTTTACCCGGGTATGTGTCTCTACTATAACCACTGTCTTTCTCTCCTGTCAAGATGGTAAGCTGTTATAACAGCATAATTGTAACATTTCTTTACAATTGTTGGGGAAGTGGG
>NZ_JADEVX010000306.1:0-3056 GCF_015207925.1 Microcystis sp. LEGE 00066
TGATATCAGCCAGACTTGGAAACTATCTCATCAAATTAGTCCCCCCATAGAACCTCCTTGAGCCATCTTGCACACTTTTCTCTTTTTGTCAAATTTTATGTTAAGAAAGATGTGACTAATGGATAGCCTTATCAAGGGGGGTATCTGACAATTTTTAACGCCTACCTACTTATTTAGGGCTTGCTGAATAATGGTAAAACCCTTTTAAAATAAGGCTTTTGACCTGTTAAAATCCGATGTTAGTGCAAGAATATAGGATTAAGATCCTCAAAAACCTTGCATTATCCTTCTTTTAGTATATAAACTGGTACAAAAAAAGAGGGCAACAAAGCCTGAAACGACCGGCTACTGACTCATTTCACAAAATAAGCATCTTGTCAAGGGGTCTGCAAAAATTATTTACCAACTGGCGAAAGAAGGGCATGGCGGTGCTAAAGCGATAATTGCGGCGGTAGTCGTCAAAAATAGGATGTGGAGTCAACTATTAGCTATTTTGCCTCCTGTTCACCGATAATAGCAAGTCTGACAATTTATCTGATCCTCACCCAGCCACGGCTGAACCCTCGTAGAAGTTGGACAAGGGGCAAAGTTTAATAGGGAATCACTGAATAGGCCGCCAGCTTGTTAGAGTATTGGGAGTAATTTTGAGCGAGCGATGATACTACAGCCTTTCCTTTCTTCCGCTTGGAGTCCTAATCTTACCCTGTTAGCCTCGGCAGCTACGGCCGAAACTGCCGATAGTGCCTTAGTTTTAGCCTGCGTGCTGCTGAGTTTGACCGTTATTTATTTCGCCTGTAAACTGGGGGGAGAAATATGCGTCCGATTCAACTTGCCTCCCGTGTTAGGAGAATTAGTCGGTGGCGTGATTATCGGGGTTTCTGCCCTAAAATTACTGGTTTTTCCGGAAGGAGGGGCGGGATTCGAGGATTCTTTGCTAATTCATTTCCTAGAATCCACCTCATCCCTCACCCCGGAGCAATCTCCCGCCGTTTTTAGTGCTGCCAGTGAGGTGATTTCCGTCCTCTCGGAATTGGGGGTAATTATCCTGCTGTTCGAGATTGGTTTAGAGTCAGACTTACAGGAATTAATTCGCGTCGGTCCCCAGGCAGCTGCTGTGGCAGTGGTGGGGGTTGCGGTTCCCTTTTTGGTGGGTACTTTGGGTTTAATCTATATCTTTCATCTGGCCACCATTGCCGCTATTTTTGCCGGGGCAGCTTTAACCGCTACCAGTATCGGCATTACCGCCAAGGTTTTAGCAGAAATAGGGAAGTTATCGGCGAAAGAAGGTCAAATTATTATCGGGGCTGCGGTTCTCGATGATATTCTCGGTATTATCGTTCTCGCCGTCGTTGCTTCTTTGGTGAAGACCGGAGAAGTGCAAATTAGCAAAGTAATTTATCTAGTTATTAGTTCTAGCGCTTTTGTGATCGGGGCGATCCTGATCGGTCGTTTTTTAAGCCCCTTTTACGTTCAATTAGTTAATAGCATGAAAACTAGGGGACAATTGCTCTTAGTTTCCCTGATTTTCGCCTTTATTCTTGCCTATATTGCCCAAGTTATCCAATTAGAAGCGATTCTCGGTTCCTTTGCTGCCGGCCTAGTCCTAGCAGAAACGGAAAAGCGATCGGAATTGGCAGAACAAGTGTTCCCGATCGCCGATTTATTTGTACCGATATTTTTCGTCTGTGTGGGGGCAAAAACCGATTTAAGTGTCCTTAATCCCGCTATTCCCAGCAATCGAGAAGGATTAGTCTTGGCCGCTTTCCTAATTGTCGTCGCTATTTTTGGTAAAGTGGTGACGGGGTTGGCCGTTTTCAGTAAGGAAAAACTCAATCGCTTGGCGATCGGAGTTGGCATGATTCCCCGGGGTGAAGTGGGTTTAGTCTTTGCCGGAGTCGGGGCTGCTAGTGGCGCTTTATCCCCCGCTACCGATGCAGCCATTATTATGATGGTGATCTTGACTACCTTTATCGCTCCGCCCCTGTTAAGGTTAGTATTTAAAGAACCCACCGCCAGCCCTCAATCAGTGATCAGTGAGCAGTGAGCAGTTACCAGTGGTAGTGTTAAGTGAGCAGTATTAAGTGGCACTAATAGCGCTGTCTTTTCATTGATAACAAGGTCCGAATCCAAATCCTAATTTGTTAAGCTAAAAGCTTTGATGTACTTAGTTTCGGCTCTTCGTTACTTGTTATGGTTCGATAGGGGGGCATAAATCAACAAAATCTTTATCTGGTAAGGGATTTAATTGATTAGTTCGCTTTAGATAAAAAACAATTGACAAAAATCGCCCAATGTCTTTCTCTATAAGGGTTCCATCCCTTATAACTCCCGTCTATTGCATAAGACAAACCGAAGAACCTTAGTTTCTAACCTTATTTTTAGGTAGGAGAATTGCCAGATTCTTTTTTGGAGCCTCTTGCCTCTTACCTTCAGAAGCTGATAACTGATGACTGATGACTGATAACTGATCAGAAACATAGCAGACCATGCCAACGTCCCATAAGCTTGTTTTTATTGATAGTTATTCTCAGAGCATTAACGGAGCTATGGATGGCAAAAAATCAACAAAATAGTCCATTTTTACCGAAAAAAGGTAATTGATAACTGAGCAACGGGAGCATCGATCGTGAGATTTCATTGGTTATTCCTAAGCGCATTAACTTGGTTGCTGGTGGCGGCCCCTGCTTGGGCTGGCAAGCTCGTCTTTTGGCGATTCGACACCAATGAGAATCGTCTGGTGTTCACTACCGACAATCGAGTGCAACCACGAGCGCAAATGATCACTAACCCCACCAGGATCGTGATAGATCTGCCCGGGATCAAGTTAGGGCAACCCAATATTAACCGGCCTATTGGCAATATCGTCAGAAGTGTCCGTATCGGTCAATTTGATGCGGAAACTACCCGTTTAGTGATTGAATTAGCCCCCGGCTACACCGTCGATCCTCAACAGGTGAAAATTCGCGGAATTTCGCCCACCCAATGGACAGTGGAACTGCCAGAACCCCAACCGATTAGGGAGGAAACGCAACCCCCCGTTACCCCCGATCCCACAC
>NZ_JADEVX010000072.1:0-20935 GCF_015207925.1 Microcystis sp. LEGE 00066
CCTGGTGTCTTTAACGTGATGGCACCACTCCGATTCCATCCCGAACTCGGTTGTGAAACTTCACCGTGGCCAAGATACTTGTCGGGTTGCCGACCGGGACAATAGCTCGATGCCAGGATTATTCTTTCCTACCCCTCAATCACACAAGATTGGGGGGTTTGGTTTTTAGGAAAAATCAGAGGATTTTAAATCTAAACCGCGCTCAAATATTGTATCTATGGCTAACATTTCTCCGTCGTTAGTCATAAATTTATGATCTTTGGTTGCTTGGATAGTTTGCCCATTTTCTAGGGTGTATTCAAAGACTTCTTGTAAACCTCGCTCGTGCCATTGAGAGATTGGTTGACTATAAACAAAACCATTTTTATCTACACTATAAACAGTGCAGTTAACTTCTTCGCTCACAATTTTAGCAATTGGTAATAATCCGTATTCCTCAGTTAAAATTAACGTCTCACCTCCTAGACAATATTCGGCAAAATTTACCATCTGTTCAAAGAGATTTTCAGCGATTCTTTTTTCCACACCATTTTTAGCAGCACCATCGATAAACATCTCCCTTTGTTTCTGCATTTCGGAGGCTTTTTTCTTACCCATTGCTCGACGCAATAGATCCGCTTCTCCTAGGGAATAACCCGCTAAATCCTGCGCCATTTTCATAATCTGTTCTTGATAGACTAAAACTGCGTAGGTTTCCTTAAGAATTGGTTCCAATAAAGGATGATCATAACGAATGGGTTCTCTACCGTGTTTTCTGCCAATAAAGAGAGGAATTAATCCCGCATCTAAAGGACCGGGACGATAGAGTGCTAGGATTGAAGATATGTCCTCAATACCCGATGGTTTTAACTCTTTAACGATCTGTTTCATCCCCGACGATTCTAACTGGAAAATACCTTCTAAATCCCCTTCTTCTAGTAATCCGTGGGTTTTGAGAATATCGGGAGGTAGTTTTTTATGTTCCCCTTTAGCCCGAATTTGCAGAGCTTTTCTTTCATCTAAAGGCAATTGATCCAGATCAATTTCTATACCCTGATTTTGTTTAATTAAATCGGCGGTTTTTTTCAAAGTGGTTAAATTTCTTAACCCTAAAAAGTCCATTTTTAACAATCCCAATGATTCTAAATCCTCCATGAAATATTGGGTAATTACCGCCCCATCATTATTTTTCTGGAGGGGAACCACTTCATCTAAAGGTTGGGAAGAAATGACGACTCCCGCAGCATGAACTCCGAAGGTTTTGTTAGTACCTTCGATACGAATTGCCATATCTAACCAATGACGCACATGGGGTTCCGTATCGTATCTTTCTTTAAATGCCGGTTCGGGAGTTTCATCGGAAATCATCACTTTTAAAGGTGTGGGTTTACCGCGAGAAACGGGAATCATTTTCGCCATTTTATCCGATTCGGCGTAGGGAATATCTAACACCCGCGCCACATCTTTTAAGACAGCTTTTGATGTCATGCGGTTAAAAGTAATGATTTGAGCAACATTAGCCTCCCCGTATTTCTCCGTAACGTATTGGATCATTTCATCCCGTCTCTCGATACAGAAATCCGTATCAATATCAGGCATAGATTTCCGTTCAGGATTGAGAAAACGCTCAAATAATAAACCGTGATGAACGGGATCAATATTAGTTATTTTTAAAGAATATGCTACCAAAGAACCCGCCGCAGAACCACGTCCTGGACCGACGGGAATATCATGATCTCTAGCATATTTTATATAGTCCCAAACGACGAGAAAATAGGTAGAAAATCCCATTTTCTGTAGCATTTTTAATTCGTATTCCAGCCTTTCTTTGTAAACAGGTTCAATTTCGTGACGAGAAGGACATTTTAATCTTTCTAGTAATCCTAACCAAGCAATTTCTTCTACATAACTATCAGCAGTATGTCCCGCAGGAACTGGATAGTTAGGTAGTCTTGGTTCATTAAATATGTTATAAGGTTCGACTTTTTCTGCTACTTCTAAGGTGTTATTAATCGCTTCTTCAATCACATCTTCTGGCAGATGATCACGGAAAAGTAAACGCATTTCATCAGCAGATTTTAAGTATTCTGTTCCGCTATAACGGAGGCGTTTATCTTCAGTAATTAACTTGGCAGTTTGAATACAAAGTAAGGCATCGTGTGCCTCTACATCGTAACAGGAAATAAAGTGAGAATCGTTAGTAGCAACTACTTTAATTCCTAATTCTTTAGCAATTTTAACTATTTCTACATTGACAATCCGATCTTCTTTAGAACCGTGGTCTTGAATTTCTAAATAAAAATCATCACCAAAAAGTTTTTTATACCATTTAGCAGTTTCCTTAGCCAATTTTCTGTTATTAGCTAAAATTGCTTGGGGAATCTCTCCACCCAAGCAAGCACTGGTAACTATTAATCCTTCATGATATTGTTGGAGTAACTCTTTATTGATACAAGGACGAGCAAAAATGCCTTTACCTTGAATACCTTTCAGATTAGAAATAGTAGTTAATTTAACCAGATTTTTATAGCCTTGGGTGTTTTTGGCTAAAACAACTTGATGATATTTTCGGTGGCGAAGATTGACTTCAATATCGCCATTGACTACATACATTTCGTTGCCAATAATTGGTTTTATTCCCTTATTACGGCAGGTTTTAATTAATTCGATCGCACCATACATGACTCCATGATCGGTTAAAGCGATCGCCGGTTGTCCTAATTCGATCGCTCGATCAATTAGTGCCGGTAATTGGGAAGCACCATCAAGTAAGCTATAATCACTGTGAATATGTAAACCGACAAAAGACATAATTTTTCAGGAAAAAGTAACAAGTAAAAAGCAAAAAAACTAGAATTTACTGACTTTTAATTTTCAGCAATCACAGTCTATTTTTAGGGTTGATTGAGAATCCTATAGGGGAAAGAACTTTCTTCTAAATTAAACCATTGTTCTCGCAGTTTCTGGTTATCATTGCTGCCAACAACAGTATCAACAAATTTTTTCCATTCGGGATCGTTTTTGGGTAAAATACAGCCATAAAGTTCGGTGGTAATCGGTTGACTGGGTAGTAGCACAAATTGTCGCGGATCCTGTCCTTGTTTAACGAGTTCCCCCAGTAGAAGAATTCCATCACTAACCACTGCTTTAACTTCTCCCCTTTGTAATTTTGCCACTGCCTCACTTCGATCGCTGACAGCTTGCCAATTAGCCAGAGGATAGATATAACGAATAATACTATCGGTGGTGGTGTGGGGAATATAGGCGATCGCAACCGCCGCTAAAGTGTTATTAATATCTATTTTATCAACATTTTCCCTTTTAGTTAAAAATTGCGCTCCTGTCATAAAATAGGGAGTAGAAAAATTAACCTTTTCTAGTCTTTCTTCCGTAATTGTTGCCGTATTACAGGATAAATATACTTGTCCCTGTTCCACTTGCTGAAAACGATTATTAGTCGTCGCTTCTGTAAAGGTTATTGTAATCGGTTTACCTAATTCTTGTGCTAATCGACGTTGGACTAAGCGCATTAATTCCACTCCGTAACCTGTCCATTGTCCCGTTTTCTCATCGATATAACTAAAGGGAGTAGCGTCTTTTCTGGCTGCCGCTTTTAATTCTCCCGTGCGAGCAATTCTTTGTAAAACTGTTTCTGCTAAGACTGATAAATGTAGGTTATTTATCAGTAAAAGACCTAGAAAAATCAACCAAAAGTTTTTAGACATATCAAGAAAGCAAGAAGGAAATAGAGAGAAAAAAGCTAACAGCCAACGCACGATTAGCAAATGCTGCTATATTTTAACTAGAGCTTGCTGAATAAATCTAAAAACCTTGTTGGATAAGACTTTTAGACCTTTTTAAAATCCAAAAGTGCCTCGTCTGGGAGTAATCAGGGGGAAATTCCGGGACTTTTTCTCTGAAAATTAGGTAATTGAGCAGATGAAAATCGGTAAAACCCTACACCCCACACCCTACCCCCACCGAAAAACTTTTTGCCGCAAACCCTAACTACGATCCTCAAATAATCCACTCAAACGTTCTACTTCTGTTTGTGCTGTGTACATAGGAGTTCCAGCCAGAATTCCGGTAACATTGCGGAAAGGTTGACCAATGTGCATACCTTGATGATCGATCGAAAACTCACGAATATCCTTATCGTGCATAGAACCGCGCATTTTTAAAACAGTGATACCGCGGCGCATTTCTCCATACATTTCCACATAACGCAGCAGAATAATTGAATCAGTAATTGTAGAAATATGCGCTTCTGTAATCGAGGAACCTCCTAATAAAGTGGGAGTGGTGGAAGTAAATAATCCTCCCACCTCTTTTTGCTTAATAAAAGAAGTCAAACCGATAATAAATTCCCGAAATCCTTTCAGATTAGAAACCCTTTCTAAAGCAGATAAACTATCTACTGCCACTCGATTCGGTTGAAACTCCTCGATAATTTCCTTCATCATAATTAAATGATTTTCTAAACCCGTAGTTTCGGGATAACGGCAGACTACCTTTAATTTACCTTCCTTTTCCATGCGGTCATAATCCACCCCCCAACCGGTAGCATTTCTAAATAACTGTTCGCGACTTTCCTCGAAGGCAAAAATTAAACATCTTTCCCCATTGGTTACTCCCCCGGCCATAAATTCTGTCACCATCAGGGTTTTTCCTGTTCCTGTGGCTCCCGAAACCAAAATAACCGAATCGCGGAAGAAACCACCCCCACACATTCTATCGAGTTCCAAGCTGCCGGAAGTAATACGAATATTAGAGGATTTTTGTTCTAGTTCAATAGCTGACAAAGGAATAATCACGGCCCCTTTATTGGGAATAATTGTAAACGGAAATTCTCCTTTTTGGTGATCGGTTCCCCGATATTTTAAAATTTCGATCGTCCTTCTTCTTTTCTCATCGGTTAAAACGTTGCGTAAAATCACCACATTGTCGGCCACAAATTCCTCCACCCCATAACGACTGATTTCGCCGTATTCTTGGGTTCTTTCTGCGGTCATAATCGCTGTTACTTCCAATTCTCGCAAAGCGGTTGCCAGACGAAAAAGATCACTTCTCACTTGAGCGCTATCACTCAAATGGCTAAAAATTGCGCCTAAAGAATCCATAGACACCCGTTTAGCTTTATTTTTGCGGATAGCAAATTCAATGCGAGCGATTAATGCGCCTAGGTCGTATTCTCCCGTCACCATCGGCTTTTCTTCCGGTTGGGGGGAAGCATCAACAAAGGCCCATTGGCGATTCTCCTCCCACTGCCGGATATTCCAACCAAAACCACCCATATTTTTTCTGAGTGCGTGGGGTGGCTCCTCGAAGGTGACAAAAACGCCATTTTCTCCATTTTTGATGCCTTCTGCGAGAAATTGACAGGCAAATACCGTTTTAGCACTTCCTGCCGTCCCCGCTATCAAAGTTGCTCTTCCTTTCGGCAATCCCCCTTCCGAAAGAAAATCAAAGCCGGGGATTCCTGTTTCTAACTTCTCAATCAACTCTAGGGGATTATTTTGCGTCATTCTAAGTTCTCTATGAAAACGAGCTAATGTTTATTGTACCTATTTCAGTGACCGGCGATACCAGAAATTTATCCCTAGTTTGAGAGTTTGAGCATTGGTAATAAAATTTCCAAGACATAGTTTAAATGCAGGACAGCTTAACCCAAGAATAAATGGAAACTAGATAAGCAGGTAAATCTCGGCTACAATTAACCAAAACAGCAATAAACTAATAGTCAGAATCAAAGTAAGTTTTGTATTTAGTTGATTAATACTATTCTTGACAACTTTGAGAGAGTTTAAGGTATAATCATACTTATTTGCTCTACTATGGAACATACAACCGATAATAATCAAAATCAGCAAAAAACCGACAATCAACAAGAAAAAACAGCAACAGGGAAGAAACCCGTGCTGAAGATTGATCCTAAGAAAACTATACCCTATATACAGGAAGGAATCAAACCGAAAAATAGATAAATTCTGTTTATTTCAGGGTTCCTTGAGATGCGTCAAATAATGGCACATCTCAAGGAAAAATCAAGTAAATTTCTCTAACTATAAAGGAACTTTAGTAATCCAATCTTGATACTTTGGTTCCTGATTGAGAACGATAGAACTTAACTTTTCTTTTAACTGATAAGTAATCGGTTTAGCTGCCGGTAAAGAAAAAGTTTCAATCCTTTTAATCGGAGTAATTTTCGCCGCAGTGCCACTTAAAAACACCTCATCAGCGATAAATAACTCCGTCTTATCTACAGGTCTTTCAATAACTGGAATACCCAAATCCCGCGCGATAGTTAAAACACTATCTCTAGTAATCCCTTCTAGAATATCTTGGTCAAAACTAGGAGTAATTAGCTGACCATTTCTGATAATAAAAATATTCATTCCTGTCGCTTCACAGACTTTACCCTGAGAATTCATTAAAATTGCCTCATCAAACCCGGATTCTACCGCTTCCGTTTTTGCTAAAGCAGAAGTGATATAAGCGGCGCTAATTTTACCTCGCAACGGGAAACTTCTATCCTCTTGACGATACCAAGAACTAATCCGACAGTTAACCCCATCAGCTGCCAAATAATCATCCATTTCTAGACCATAGACTAGAAAATCCTTCTCGATACCATGCAATCGCGGGGCAATTCCCAACCCGGAACTATAGACAAGGGGACGAATATAAAAAGGTCGATGACACTGATTATTTTTGACAAAATCGATAATTATTTGATAGATTTTATCAGCAGAAATCTCGTAATTAAGAAACTTAGCACTTTGACTTAAACGCTGACAATGACGTTCTAATCTAAATAATAATATCTGTCCCGGATTGTTAGGGTCGGGAGTACCTCGTAAACCACCGAAAGCGGCAGTTCCGTAGTGTAGTGCGTGGGTAGCAACGGATAATTTTGCCTCACTAAAAGGGATAAATTTATTCTCAAAATAGGCGAGAGGAAGGAAAGTAATTTCGGCGGTAATAGACATTTTTTTGTTGATTTAACCAAGAACTAAACGGGATTTACCCATGCAGAAAAATTTTGTTTCTGGCTATTAGAAGGATTTTCTACCCTGATAATTTCATAGCGAATCGTCTGCGGGGTGGCCAGTGGAACAGCAAGGGTTCGCAATTCATCGAGATGAAAGACTGTTATCTGAATAATATCACCTGCGCGGTAGTCTTTTAATCTTTCGTTTAACTGTTCCGCCGTCACCCGCAATCCATCGATAGCCAATAATTCATCATCAGCATTAATTCCCGCTTTTTGGCAAGGGGAACCCATCTCGACAAATTTAATTATTTCTTTACCCGCTTCACTCTGTACCCGCATTCCCAGATAAGGTATCGTCTCCCCATTGTCAACCCCCCGCAGATAGAGTCCAAAGGGTTCAAGATATTGATTAAAGGGTAATTCTGCCAAACCGTCGATATAACGCTGGTAGAAGTCGCTTAAATCCACTCCCGCAGCCGATTCGAGAATTGCCTGCAATTCCCCATCGGTATAACCAATCTCCTCTTTACCGAAATGTTGCCACATCGAGCGTAAAACATCATCGAGGGAACGACGGTTATCGGTGTGGGTGCGAATTAGTAAATCCAGAAGCAGCGACAATAATTCCCCCTTGAGATAGTAGGAAATTTGACTATTATCACTATTGCTATCCCGTCGATAGAGTTTTATCCAAGCATCGAAACTCGATTCGCCTAGCGGTTGGACAAGACGACCGGGTATATTGAGATAACGGCTGATTTCTTTGCTTAAAAGCTCTAAAAAAGTCTTACTATCGTATATTCCCGCCCGTAGAGGGATTATCATATCGTAATAACTGGTGGTTCCTTCGGCAAACCAGAGGGAAGAAGTATAATTTTCTGCATCATAATCGAAGCTTTCTAAAGCTTTTGGGCGAATACGCTTGATATTCCAGAGATGAAAGAACTCATGAGCGACTAATTGCAAAAAACGATGATATTTATCCTTATCTCGCAATCCCAAACGCGCATAGTTAAGGGTACAGGAATTTTTATGTTCTAGTCCCCCGTAACCAGCCGCTGAAAGATGTAGCAAAAAGAGATAATTATCATAGGGGAGTCCACCGAACATAGCCGACTCGGTTTGAATAATTTTAGTGGTATCGGCGATAATTTGACTAGGATTAGCGTTTCCCCGTCCCCAGATAGCTAATTGATGGGGTTTTCCCTCGACGACAAAATCGTATAACTGATGAATCCCCACCTCCACAGGACTGTCCACCAGGGTATCAAAATCGGGAACGTGAAAGGTGTTTTTCTGTCCGGGTAAAGATTTTAAGGCAGTGGTAACGCGCCAATCGCCATGGGGGGGGATAATTGTCAGGGTGAGGGGATGTTTTTGATAATCGGGGATATAGAGAAATAAAGCAGCCCCGTTGAAGTAACCGTGAGTATCATCGAGATGGTTGGTTCTGACGGTTAAATCGTGGGCAAAAACGCGATATTTGACCGTTATTTCGGAACTGTCACCATTGTCAATCTGCCAGTGATTTTTAGCAACTTTGCGACTGTTGAGGTTAATAGCTTGAAAATCTTGGACTAAACGGGAGTATTCCCGCACTAGATAGGAACCGGGGGTCCAAACCGGCATTTTTAGGTTTAAAATCGGTGCTTGCCAACCGGTAATCTGTAGAGTGACTTCAAAGAGGTGTGAAGTCGGTTCCGACATAGCCACTTGATAGCTGAGACTTAAACGAGTTGAGGAGATGGTAGCGGGGGAAATAAGACTGGTCATCGGCATTAAACAAGCTTTTAAGTTATTATAGCGGCAAGCTTTCGGCTAATTTACCCGGTTTCACCGCGAAAAATCCGATGGTTTTCCAAGATTTGACCGAGCAGTTTTGGAACTGTAACTCCCGCAAATCCTGCGGTTTTTTTTGCCGATTCAGCGTCTTTCTGCCGGGGGTGCGGGAGGAGCCATATCGGGGGGAGGAGTTACCGGTAGGGGAACCGAACGAGTTTCGGGAGCCGCCACATTGACGGGAACGGTAATCGGTTCGGCTGCTGCGGGGGCCGTATTTTGAGGACTAGGAGCGGCGGCGCTGGTAGGAGCGACTCTAGTACGCCGACGACTAGAACGGCGTTGGCTGGGTTCGCTAGTATTAGAACGGACGATAGTTTGCACACGACTTACCCGAACCCGTCGCCGTCTGCGGATAGGTCCTTCGGTGGGGGAACCCTCATCGCTGCTGGCTAAACGATTGTTAGTAGTTTGGGTAAAGTAGGTACGTCGGGGTTTAATTGGTTCCGCTTTTAATGTCACTGGACGTTTGCCTAAATTCGGTTCTGGGAAACCTTGATAGGGAATATCCTTAATTGCTTCTAACATAAATTGTCGCCACATCCAAGCGGACATGGTACTGGCTCCATTGGTGGGTTTATTATTGTCATTACCGAGCCAAATTCCCGTGACTAATTGGGGAATATAACCGACAAACCAAAGGTCGCGAGCTTTATCAGAAGTGCCAGTTTTTCCCGCTACTGGACGACCGATTTGTGCTGGGGTTCCCGTTCCCGAATTAACCACATTCTGTAGCATCCAAGTCATCGTCGCTGCCGTGTTTTTATTCAGAGCAGTTTTCGGTTTAAAATTGGCTTGATAAATTACTTTACCATGGCGATCGAGTACCTGATTAATACCGTAAACTGGTTGATGCACACCATTATTAGCAAAGGTTCCGTAGGCGCTGGTCAATTCTAAAAGATTGACTTCCGAAGCACCCAAAGCCAAAGAATAAGTGGGTAAAAGTTTCGACTGGATCCCCATATCTTGAGCTAATTTAATCACCGGATTCCAACCCACAGCCACTAACACCTGAACTGCCACCACATTCAGGGAAGAAGTCAAAGCATCGCGCATGGACACCTCGCGGCCGCTATACCTATCACCGTAGTTTTCCGGTTTATAACCATCCACTACATACTGGGCATCTTTATAATTAGAATAGGGGGATTTCCCCGCCGCAATCGCCGCCGCATAGACAAAAGGTTTAAAAGTAGATCCCGGCTGACGTTTTGCCTGTGTCACCCGATTGAATTGATTCTTATCGTGGTCAATTCCCCCGACCATAGCCTTAATTTGTCCATTTTTGGGGTCAATTGCCACTAAAGCCGCCTGTTGGAAGTTCTGCCACTGGCCATAACGAGAAACCGCTCTTTCTACCACTTCCTCCGCTTCGCTTTGCCAACGAGGATTAAGGGTAGTTTTTACCACTACTCCCCCCGCTTCTAGGGTTTTAGCGGGAACCAGTTGCGGCAGTTCTTTTTCCACATAATCGGTAAAATAGGCCGCTTGCCGTTGCAGACGTTTTAGGGGACTGGTTTTAAGTACTAGGGGAGATGCGATCGCTAGTTCGGCTTGAGCGTTAGTAATAAATCCCACCTCGGCCATAGTTTTGAGGACAATATTACGCCGTTCTAGGGCAGATTTAGGGTTTTCGAGGGGAGAATAGAGACTAGGAGCAGGAACAATGCCAGCAAGGGTGGCAGCTTCGGCTAGGGTTAATTTATCGACGGGTTTACTGAAATATAACCAAGCGGCATCGGCCAGACCGTAGGCCCCGGAACCGAGATAAACTAGGTGAAAATAACGCTCTAAAATCTGGTCTTTTGTATATTTATCTTCTATTTTCTGAGCGATACGCATTTCGCGTAATTTGCGATCAAAACTCCTTTCTTGGGATAAAAAGACAATCCGGGCCAATTGTTGGGTGATGGTGCTGCCTCCTTCCACCACTCCCCCGGCTCTCAGGTTAGAAAAGAGAGCGCGAGCAATACCCTGGCCATCAACTCCCCCGTGTTCGCGAAAACGACGGTCTTCACTAGCGATAAAGGCCTCCTGTACCAGTGGGGGAACTTGGGCAATTTTCACGGTTTCGTAGGTACTTGGGCCATTTTGCTTGAGGATTTCCCCATTAGCAGCTTGAATGGTTAGGGTGCCTGGACGAGCATAGGTTTGTATATCGGCGATGTTTTGCGGTAAAGAGCTTTCAAGGCGATAAATGCCCCAACCTACCCCCAAAAGTCCCCCTGTCACCCCTAATCCCAATCCCAAGTACAAGCCAAAGCGGGGATGTTGTCGCCATTGCGGTAAGGGAGAATTGTCGATCAGGGTGGTAAATTTGTTCTTTAAGGGTTTTAATGTCTCTAGAGCCTTGCTACTGGCTTGGGAGACTAAATTAACCTTTTTCTCTTCGGAAGCGGCTTCTACTGGCTTTTCTGCGGCAACTGGCGCAGATTTGGAGTCGATAGGATCGACTTTAGGGGGTTGCTTGGAATTTCCTAATTTATTAGCAAGATTATGAAAAAATTGACTAAGTTTTTGTTTGTATTTCATGTTAGTTGAGCGGGTGGGGGTGAGTAATCAGTGAACAGTAATCAGTAATCAGTGAACTGAAAACTCAAATCTGGACTCTTCTCGACTTTGTGTGATAATTTTTGCTTATGGAATCGTGAAATGCTTATCAGGCAAGACTTTTAGTGCTATTTTGACGTTCGGCGATGCTCAGTCGAGCCGCGGAAGAAACTATCAGTATAGACCTCGTTTCCACACAGTGAACTGAAAACTCAAATCTGATCACTGATAACTGATAACTGATAACTGAAAAGCTGACTCTTTAAAGATCGCTAAATTGTCGCCACCATTGCTGGAGAGGATAATATAGGAGGGGAGTCCAGAGACTACTAAGTAGAGCAGAAGTGAGGCCAATGCGTTGATAATCAAACCAAAGATCAGCGAGATTTTTGCCTCCTTGTAGATAGTATTGAAAAGCGATCGCACCATCAGCGATTAAAGTCATCACAAAGACAATTAAGACCACGGCGATCAATTCTTCTTTAACATAACGTTGTCGGTGTAAACGGGAAGTGAGGAAACCGATCAGACCAAAAACCATAATATGGGAAGGATAATTAGAGGTTAAACTATCTTGAATAGCGCCGATCGCTAATCCGGCCACCACACTATCGAGACAAGAGCGATTGAGACTCCAACTAACCAACCAAATCAGTAACCAATTGGGAGCGATGCCTAAAATCTCCATTCCAGGTAGCCGAATTAAGGAAAGAAAGGTACACAGAAGCAACGAAGCGATAGTGACTAAAATATTCAGTATAAAACGAGAACGGGCTGATAAACGGCTTAATTTCAGCATAATTACCCTTCTCACTGCTGGGGTTGCGGGTGAACGAACACCCATTCGAGATTGTCCACGGTGGCGGTAAATTCAATTTTGGCGGTGGGGGCGGGATTTTCCTGTAAATTAAGGGAAATTATACGACCGATGGGCAACCCCGGCGAAAAAAGACTACTAAAAGCCGAAGTTGTCACCACATCTCCCGGTTTGACATCGGGAGCTTTTTCAAAAAAGCGCAGGGTGGCGACTTGGGAATTCTGACCTTGAATTAAACCCATGGCCCGACTACGATTCACCGTTGCTCCGATGCGACTTTGGGAATTACTGACCAATAGAACTTTGCTGGTGTGGGGGGTAACTTCCGTAATCCGTCCCACTAAACCACCAATTCCCGTCACCGAAGCACCCACTGGCACACCATCGGTGCTACCCCGACCGATAATCACCTGTTGCCACCAATCATCGGCGCTGCGGCCAATAATTGGAGCAGAAATCAGGGGTTTTTTCTGGGTTTGATAATAACCAAGCTGTTTTTTTAATTGTTGATTTTGATATTCGACTTCACTTAAACGATTTTGTAATTCTCGCACCCGTTGATCGGCCAGAAGTTGCTCTTGCAGATTAGTTTCCTCTCCCTGAAAAGGACGAGTTAATAAACCATACAATTCTAAAATCGCCCCACTTTGATAGGTGCGAATGTACCAAGCTACCCCCAAAGCGGCAGCGAGCAGCAAAAGTCGCCATCCCTGCTGTGTCCATTTTCGTCGTGCTGAATACATGAGCGATTAAAAACCTCTTGACTGTGTAGAGTGAGAATCCGTGTGTTTTGCCGCTAACCGATCCTAGTGACCTTTAGACATTGCGAGTTGTTTCATTAACGATCCGCTCAAAGAGTTTCTGATTTTTTAACACTTCTCCCGTGCCTTTGACCACACAGCGCAGGGGATCTTCAGCGACATGAGTAACGATACCGGTTTCGTGACTGACTAGGCGATCGAGTCCCCGTAATAAAGCACCTCCTCCCGCTAACATGATGCCGCGATCGATAATATCGGCAGCTAATTCGGGGGGAGTTTTTTCTAGGGTACGTTTGATCGCATCAACGATCACGGAAAGTGGCTCATCCATACTTTCCCGCACTTCTTCCGCTTTGATGGTCACGGTGCGGGGTAAACCGGACATAAGATGCAATCCCCGCACTTCCAGAGGAGGAAATTCATCTTCGGGGGAGGGATAAGCGGAAGCAAGGCGAATTTTAATATCTTCGGCTGTACGTTCCCCGATAATCAGGTTATGGACTTTTTTTAGATAGGCGATAATTGAGTCCGTTAGTTCATCCCCAGCGACGCGCACCGATTCGCTGATTACTGTCCCATCAAGACTGAGAATCGCCACTTCCGTGGTGCCACCACCGATATCGATGATCATATTTCCCGTCGCTTCCGAGACGGGTAAACCAGCACCCAAGGCTGCCGCAATCGGTTCATCAATTAACCCCACTTCTCGCGAGCCGGCATTTTTGGCCGCATCCACCACTGCGCGTCTTTCTACTCCGGTAATCCCACTGGGAACACCGATTACCATGCGGGGATTGCCAATCGTGCCATCGAGCGCTCGTTTGATGAATTCCGCTAACATGATCTCGCAACTGTAAAAATCGGCGATTACCCCATCGCGCAGGGGTCGCATAGCGGTGACATGGCCCGGAGTGCGACCGAGCATTTTTTTGGCCTCCTCCCCGACAGCGACCGGGTTACGGTCTTGATCGATCGCTACTACCGATGGTTCCTCTAAAACGATACCTTTCCCTGATACATAGACGAGGGTGTTTGCTGTACCCAAGTCTATACCTATGTCCCTTGATAAGCCTAGTCCTCTAAAAAAACCCACTTGTTTTCACTCCTGTTCTGATCAATAAAACGTTGCTATAGCTAGACTTTCGATCGAATCGACTTGGATTTTATTAGGTTTTGTTTCTCAAGTCTAGTTAATTATCGCTTCTTTCTCTCCAGATTTACCCAGGTCTTTGGCCTAATTTTCTAGCCACCGGTCAAGGCTAAGGTTTCAGGCTAAAATGAACATACTATTGTACTAAATTGAGGATTTAAGACCATGAGTGTAAATCTGGTTCATTTGGTGGGACGAGCGGGGAGAGACCCAGAAACCAAGTATTTCGAGTCGGGTAAGGTTTTATGTACTTTAACTTTAGCGGTTAATCGTCGCTCGAAAAATAGCGATCAGCCGGATTGGTTCGATCTGGAAATTTGGGGTAAAACGGCGGAAGTGGCCGCTAATTATGTGAAAAAAGGCGGTTTAATCGGGATTAAGGGTTCTTTAAAAATGGATACCTGGAATGATAAAAACACGGGATTAGCTCGCTCTAAACCAGTGATTCTCGTCGATCAATTAGATTTACTCGGTTCTAAACGCGATAGTGAGGCTAATTCCGAGCGAGAATTTTAAAGCTTGAGCGGCATTATTTCCCGATTTTGGGTGTGTTAGCCCCTAGTAACACACCCTTATTTAGTCTCTAATTGACTGGAAAAATAGGCTCTCCTAGGTTTGGTGGGTAAAATGTATTCTAAGATACATTTCTCCTAGGGAGGGGGTGGAACGAACCACAAAGACACAAAGAACACAAAGATCGATCGATCATATTGTAAGTTAAGCTGGTCGCAACGCGCTCGCTACGCGAGATCACACAGAACCTAGAAGAGCCAAAAATATTGCTGTAAATCTGGTAAAATTTCTCTATAAATAGCTGTATTTATCTCTATATCCGAGCCAAGAATAGAATTAAAAGGGATAATTTCTACCAAGGAATTACTATAGGCGATCGCCTGTAAAGTCCCGACAAATTCCGGGGTCCAGAGATTTTCTTGCAGGGAAATATTTTGTTTTTTTAACCAGCCGATCAAAGCCGAGCGCCCGATTCCGGGTAAAATATCAGCAGTCAGCAGGGGACTGTACCAGCAATTATCTTTCCATCCCCATAAATTGCCCGTGCTAGTTTCTAACCAATTCCCCAATTGATCGACTAATATCGCCTCTTTTGCCCCTTTTTTTTGAGCAGTTTGTGACGCTAACCAAGGAGTTAAATAATTACCAGTTTTATGCTCTCCTAAAACGCGTTGCCAAGCGGGATTATCTATTACCCAGCCAATAATTCCCTGCTCTTGTCTAAGGTTTAAATCTTCGGGTAAAAATCTGCCTTTAATCCACTCCCGTCCATCGGGAAAAATTGTGATTCTCAGGACAGGATAGAATCGGGATAATTTTTCGGCTCCTTGGCGAATTCGCTGCCAATCGGGATCAGACCATTGGAAAACTTGTAAACTAGAGTGCAGACGTTTGAGATGTTCTTGCCAATGGGTTAGGGGATGATCTAAGCTTTGTTGATAGATACGCAGGGTAGTAAATATTGTGGCTCCATAAAGCAGTCCAATATCATCAATACCCAGACTGATTCGCTCATTCTCGATTAATTCGCCATTATACCAATACATAATCAGTTATCAGTTATCAGTTATCAGTTATCAGATGTGAGTTTTCAGTTGATTAGACATATCCAAAAATTATAACTCAATCAGAGCTTGCTTTGCTGCCTTGTACTAATAAGTAGTTCGATGTTGAAATATATAAGTAGGTGGGTGGAATTAAATATAAGATGAACGTAGGTTGGTTTGAAGCATGAAACCCAACGTCCGCATGGGTTACGCTACCGCTAACCCATCCTACAAATAATTGTGCCTCCCTACTTATCTGTCGTTGCTAATTCAATTTAACCGAAAAAATCTGGTAACATTAAAATTATTTTATTTGGGTAATTTGCTTGTATAGACAAAATTTTATTCTTGAGATAATATTAGGTATAAGTCCACTGATAACTGTTTACTGATAACTGTTTACTGATAACTGATCTAGCTTATGAACCGTCAAAAATTTACTTGGGGATATTCTAGTTATAAATTGCGTCAGAGAGAAAATTTTAAAGAATTTCTGTGTTTACTGGGATTATTAATAGCGGCCTTAATTATCTATCTAGTGGGATTAGGTAATTTACCCGTGCGGGATTGGGATGAAGCGACCATCGCTCAGGTGGCTAAAGAAATTAGCCAAACCCCCCTAGAACAATTGCGCTGGTTATTTCCTAGTCTTTGGGGTGATCCCTACCTGAATAAACCGCCGTTGATTCACAGTTTAATTGGTCTAACCTACCATTTTTGGGGCATCAATGAGGCCAATACTAGACTAATTCCCGCTTTTTTTACAGCTTTATCGGTGCCGCTTCTCTATCTTCTCGGTCGAGAAATTTTTCCCGCTCGTTTGCCAGCTTTACTGTCGGCATTGATCTATTTAACTCTTTTGCCGGTGGTGCGCCATGGCCGTTTAGCCATGTTGGATGGAGCGGTATTATGTTTTGAAATCCTGATGTTTGTTGGTTTACTGCGCTCACGACGCGATTTACGCTGGTCTGTGGGGGCGGGGTTAGGATTTGCCCTCCTTTGTCTGACTAAGGGGATTATGGGGCTATTATTGGCGGGTATCGGCTTTATTTTTCTGCTCTGGGATACCCCCCGGTTATTAACGTCTGCCTATTTTTGGTCAGGTTGGTTATTGGGAGCAACTCCCGCTTTTACCTGGTATAGCGCCCAATTTTGGCACTACGAGCGGGAGTTTCTCGATTCCCTTTTTGTTCAACAGTTAAAGCGAGTTAGTGACGATCTGGACAATCATCGCGGACCGTTTTGGTATTATCTGCTAGAAATTATTAAATATAGTTGGCCCTGGTTAATTTTCTCGGTTTGGGGTTTACGTTTAGCTCGTCAGGAACATCTCTACAGTTGGGCAAAGTTACTGTTAGTTTGGACGGGTGTTTATCTGTTCGTGGTTTCGGTAATGGCGACTAAATTGCCTTGGTATATTCTGCCGATCTATCCGGCCTTGGCTTTAGCGGCCGGTTATGCCTTGGCGCAGGTGGTTAATCTTCCCATCGATCGCTCCTATAATCCCATCTGGTCAATTATTCTGGGTATTGTCGGCGTTGGGGCGGGTTTATTAGCTTTAATAGCCTATTTCCCTGGTAATTTTGCCCCTATCAAACCTATCCATCCCTTAATTCTTTTAACCTTATTGTCACTTTCCCTGACCATGGTGACAACGGCAATTTTGTTAGCTCGGCGCTCGCAACAATTCATCGTGGTTTTACTCTGGGGAATGTTGGTTTCTTTGTTTATTTTTGTCAATTCTCCCCTGTGGATCTGGGAATTAAATGAGAATTTCCCCGTCAAACCGGTGGCGAGTTTAGTGCAGAAATATGTGCCGGCCGATCACCCTGTTTATATTGCTTTTGCCTACGAGCGCCCCTCGTTAAATTTTTATAGTGGTCGTCGGGTTTTTCCCCTGGCTGCTGAAGAATTAATCAATCATTGGCAAAGTCACAAGCAACCTTACCTAATTATCGATCGTCAAACCAAAGAAGCTAGTGATTTAGAAGGATTAAAGGCGATCGGCTCTACGGATTCCGGTTGGTTTTTGGTGACAAAGCAGTAGTGAGGTTAATTTTGTGCATACTTTCGATAGCAAATTAGCTGAGACTTTAACTTGCTGGCTTCAAATATTACAAAAATTTTACAAGTTGCGTTAAAATCACCCCTAGCGATGAAACGCAACACTTTTGTAATTGTTGAAACCGAGATTAATATGCTAAATAGGTCAATTACGGCCGAGAAAACCGAGGAATTCGCTCCTGCTGACCTGCAAGACCTGCTAGACTGCACCGATAGCTTTGTTAACCGTCACATTGGACCGACGGAGACGGAAATCGAGAAAATGCTGGCGGTTTTGGGTGTTGCTACCCTTGAGGAATTAATCGCTCAAACTGTCCCGTCAGGAATTCGTTTACAAAAAAGCCTTAATCTACCACCTGCCTTGAGTGAATACGCCGCTCTTGCCCAATTAAAAGCTATTGCCTCGAAAAATCAGGTATTTCGCTCCTTTATTGGCATGGGCTACCATGACTGTATCACCCCGCCGGTAATTCTCCGCAACATCTTAGAAAATCCGGGTTGGTACACCGCCTATACTCCCTATCAAGCGGAAATCGCCCAAGGACGCTTAGAAGCTCTCTTAAACTTCCAAACTCTCATCACTAGCTTAACTGGTCTGGAAATTGCTAACGCTTCCCTCCTCGATGAAGGAACAGCAGCCGCAGAAGCGATGACTATGAGTTACGGACTGTGTAAAACTAAAGCCAATGCTTTCTTTATCTCTAGTAGTTGCCATCCCCAAACGATTGAAGTTGTTAAAACCAGAGCGATTCCTTTAGGCATTGACATTATTATCGAGGATCATCGTCTCTTTGACTTCCAAACGCCGATTTTTGGCGCATTATTACAATATCCAGCCACCGATGGCGTAATTTATGACTATCGGCAATTTATCGCCAAAGCGCAGGAAAATGGGGCTTTAGTCACCGTTGCCGCCGATATTCTCAGTTTAGCTCTGTTGACTCCCCCCGGCGAATTGGGGGCTGATATTGCCGTGGGTAGCAGTCAACGCTTTGGGGTTCCCTTGGGTTATGGGGGTCCCCATGCCGCCTATTTTGCCACCAAAGATGTCTATAAACGCAGTATTCCGGGGCGCATTGTCGGGGTATCGAAGGATAGTCAGGGTAAACCCGCACTGCGTTTAGCTTTGCAAACCAGGGAACAACATATCCGCCGGGATAAAGCCACCAGTAATATTTGTACCGCACAGGTGTTACTAGCGGTGATTGCTTCCATGTACGCGGTGTATCACGGACCGGAAGGAATCAAGAAAATCGCCCAAAGAGTGCAGAAATTAACCGCTTTATTGGCAACTGGTTTAAAACAGTTGGGTTATCAGGTGGGGAAAGAACCGCGCTTCGATACGCTCAAAGTTACGGTATCCACGGGAGTTAAGGATATCTTCGCCAAGGCAAAAACCCAGAAGATTAATCTGCGTTATTTTGATGAGAATAATCTAGGAATTAGTGTCGATGAAACCACCACTCTCAGGGATGTGTGGGATTTATGGCAAATTTTCGCCCCAACCGAGGAATTACCCTTTACCACGGCGGAATTAGTCGAGAAAATTAGTCTAGAATTACCCGCTAATCTAACCCGTACCAGTGCCTATCTTACCGAGCCGGTGTTCAATCGTTACCACTCGGAAACGGAATTACTCAGATATCTGCACCGTCTGGAAACAAAGGATCTAGCCTTAAATACTTCCATGATTCCCCTCGGTTCCTGTACGATGAAACTCAATGCCGTAGCGGAGATGATTCCGGTAACTTGGGCAGAATTCGGCAAATTACACCCTTTTGCCCCGATTGACCAAGCAGAAGGCTATCAACTGCTCTTTCAACAGTTAGAGACTTGGTTAGGGGAAATTACCGGGTTTGATGGCATTTCCCTACAACCGAACGCCGGTTCTCAGGGAGAGTATGCCGGTTTACAGGTGATCCGAGCCTACCATGAAAGTCGCGGTCAAGGTCATCGTCAGATTTGCTTAATTCCTGAGTCCGCTCACGGGACTAATCCTGCCAGCGCCGTTATGTGTGGTATGAAAGTAGTGGCGGTTAATTGCGATTCTCGGGGCAATATTGATATTGATGACCTGAAAACTAAGGCCCAGAAGCATCAGGATAATCTAGCGGCTTTGATGGTGACGTATCCTTCCACTCACGGCGTTTTTGAACAGGGAATTAGCGAAATTTGCGCCTTGATTCATCAATACGGTGGTCAAGTGTATATGGATGGCGCCAATATGAATGCTCAGGTGGGTTTATGTCGTCCGGCGGATTTTGGTGCTGATGTCTGTCACTTGAATCTCCATAAAACTTTCTGTATTCCCCACGGTGGTGGCGGCCCTGGTATGGGACCAATCGGAGTAAAATCCCATTTAGTGCCTTTTCTGCCCGATGTTTCCCTAGTTTTGGCGAAATTATCCCCAGAAACCGCTAACGGTAAGCATCAGGACTCAATTGGCGCAATTTCGGCCGCGCCTTGGGGTAGTGCCAGCATTTTGGTGATTTCTTGGATGTATATCGCTATGATGGGGGCAGCCGGCTTGAAAAAAGCGACAGAAGTGGCAATTTTGAACGCTAATTATCTGGCTTTTCGTCTGGAGTCGGCCTATCCGGTGTTATTTAAGGGTAGCGCGGGAACGGTTGCCCACGAGTGCGTGATTGATTTACGTCCCCTGAAAAAACAGGCCGGCATCGAGGTGGAAGATGTGGCAAAACGCTTGATGGATTTCGGTTTCCACGCGCCGACGGTTTCTTGGCCCGTGGCGGGTACAATGATGGTGGAACCCACGGAAAGCGAATCTTTGGGGGAATTAGACCGTTTTTGTGAAGCTTTGTTAACTATCTATCAAGAAGTACAAGCGATCGCTAATGGTACCATGGATATCCACGATAATCCTTTAAAAAATGCCCCTCACACAGCCGCAGTTTTAACTGCCGATGATTGGAGTCGTCCCTATTCCCGTCAACAGGCAGCCTACCCGCTTTCTTGGCTAAAAGATTATAAATTCTGGCCAGTAGTGGGACGGGTTGATAATGCCTACGGGGACAGAAATCTGGTTTGTTCCTGTGAGGGTATGGACGCTTATAAGTAGGGTTTGCGGCAAAAAGCTTTTCCTGGGTGTAGGGTGGGGTGCATCTCATTTTTGTAAATCTACTAATTTGGGATTTTTCAAGGGAAACTTTCTCCTAAAATTGGGTGTGTTACTTTCAGTTTTATCACTCAATCCAAGCT
>NZ_JADEVX010000307.1:0-3038 GCF_015207925.1 Microcystis sp. LEGE 00066
GTGGGGTGTGGGGTGTGGGGAGAAAAAAGCGTTCGACAAAAGCTCACGCCGAAGTCTGTCTCCTGACTCTTGACTCCTAACTCCTATCGCCTATCCTAGCTCTCGTGGTTTATATTGGATAATGAGCCGTTAGGCAAGATAGGAAATTTTAAGAACAGTTAACTGATTTAGTACACACCGAGAGGAACAAGAGCGTCATGGGTTTATTCGATCGCCTTAGCCGAGTTGTCCGAGCTAACCTCAATGATATGGTGAGCAAGGCTGAAGATCCAGAAAAAATGCTGGAACAAGCTGTCAGTGATATGCAAGAGGATCTAGTACAGGTACGTCAAGCGGTCGCTAGAGCGATCGCTGAACAACGACAAACGGAACAAAAATACAGCAAAGACCAGTCAGAAGCCAATAAATGGGAACAAAGAGCCAAATTAGCCCTTTCTAAAGGGGATGAAAACCTCGCCCGGGAAGCTCTTAAACGCAAGAAAGATTTCACGGAAACCGCCGCCATTCTCAAAAATCAACTGGATCAGCAAACGGTACAGGTAGATAGTCTAAGAAAAAACTTGATTGCGCTCGAAAGTAAGATTTCTGAGGCAAAAACCAAGAAAAATATGTTAGTAGCTCGCTCCAGAGCCGCAAAAGCTAACGAACAACTCCAAAAAACCCTCGGCAGTATCGATACCAGTAGTTCCATGTCCGCTTTTGAGCGCATGGAAGCAAAAGTTATCGAGTCGGAAGCTCGTGGTCAAGCGATCGCTGAAATCGGTGGTGTCGGCATCGAACAGGAATTCGCTAGACTAGAATCGGGTAGCGATGTGGAGGATGAATTAGCAATGCTGAAAGCACAAATGTCCGGGGGAGCATTACCCGGTACAGCTTCTAGTCAACCCACTTTACCCCAAGCAACCACCGTCAGGGATTCGGCAGTGGATGCGGAATTAGAGGAATTGCGATCGAAGTTAAAAGAACTGTAAAACTTTGAGAGCGTCGAGACGTATTATCTATGGTACGTCTCTATTTATTAATTTTGTCGTTGAGATAGGCAATAAGCTAAGACGCATTTTAACCGCCTATCCTTAGATTAGCTCTCCCCCAATCCCTTTACTGTTGCCAGAGTGCAACAGTGCCTCATCTCAACAAGCAATTTAAATGGGTGCATCTCCTATATGTGACTTTTCCTCACATATATTGTGAGCAGCAGAAGTTATTCAAAGAGGGCGAATGCAATTCGCCCCTACAATAATATTATTGCGCCAATGGTAGGGGCGCACCGTGGTCAGTGAGTTTATCGAACTGCGTGCGCCCAAAATGTCCTCTAGATATTTCCACCAAATTGAGACACACCCAAATTATCCCTATTCTTCTTCCTTCCACACAAAAACCAGAAGATCTCAATTTACCTCCAGCAAACAGTGTCAGGGATTCAGCAGTAGATGCAGAATTAGAGCAATTACGATCAAAGTTAAAAGAAATGTAAAACTTTGAGATTGTCGAGACGTATTGCAGCCCTTCTCATCAACATGAAGTATAACTTAATCTGGTATCTAAGACGGAAGAGCGTTTAATGTTAAGCGTTTCGGCGTTCCCCAGCACGAAAGCTTTGTACCTCATAATTATAAAAAAGTTCCCGAACAATGCCGCTCAAAACCCTTTAATTCTGAAGATAATCCTAAGATTCAGCCCGAAAAAGAGCCAGAAAGGTGAGGATAACTAGGATGGAAGTGAAAAGCAATTTTGACTCGAAATTATCCCAGGGGATTGATCGCATTTAACGAAACCCTTACCCTAATAGCATAAGACAAGAGAAGGACTTATTAAGGAGAAACCCAGCCATGAAAATCGGCGTAATCAAAGAAAGTGACCAAGGCGAGGCGCGGGTGGCGCTAGTGCCGGATACCGTCGCCCGTTTAGTCAAGGCGGGATTTGAGGTAATTGTCCAAAATGGGGCGGGAATTAGTGCCAACTTTGCCGATAGTGCCTATAGTGCCGTGGGAGCCGCCCTGAGCGAAAACAGCGAATATATCTATGAAACTGCCGATATTATTCTCAAAGTCGTCCCTCCTAGCGATAGCGAGATCGATCGCCTGAAAAATGGTGGTATCCTCATCGGCTTTCTCGATCCCCTGCGTCAACCCCGGCGCATTGCCAAATTAGCCGATCGCGGAATCACCGCTTTGAGCATGGAATTAATTCCCCGCAGTAGTCGCGCCCAGAGCATGGATGCCCTCTCCTCTCAGGCTAACCTCGCCGGTTACAAAGCGGTACTCCTCGCCGCCGTGCAGCTGCCGAAAATGTTCCCGATGATGACTACCGCCGCCGGTACGATCGCCCCAGCCAAAGTGCTGGTATTGGGGGCAGGAGTTGCCGGATTGCAAGCTTGCGCCACCGCCCGCCGTTTGGGGGCAGTGGTGGAGGCTTTTGATATTCGTCCTCAAGTCAAAGAAGAAGTGCAGAGTGTCGGGGCGAAATTTATTGAAATGCCCCTAGAAGAAGATACCGTCGCCGATAACGGTTACGCCAAAGAGGTTTCTCTTAGCACACAGGAGCGCATTTGTCAAGCCCTAGCCGAACCAATTAAGCGGGCTGATGTGGTGATCACCACCGCCCAAGTACCGGGGAAACAAGCCCCGCTGCTAGTCACCAAAGAAATGATCGCCACCATGAAAGCGGGGTCGGTAATCGTTGATTTAGCGGCGGAACAGGGCGGAAATTGCGCCTACACCCAACCGGGACGAGAAATCATCGAAAATGGGGTAAAAATCGTCGGAGCCGTTAATCTTCCTGCTACAGTGGCCACCAATGCCAGCCAGATGTATGCCAAAAACCTGCAAATGCTGCTACAGCTTTTAGTCAGCAAAGAGGGCAGTTTAAACCTCGATTTTGCCGATGACATCATTGATAGTGCCTGTGTCACCCACGCTGGCGAAATCCGCAACCAACGCATTAAATCCGCCCTCAGTGAACAGTTATCCGCTTTTTAGCTATCAGGAGGCAAAAGGCAAAAGGCAGAGGGCAGAGGGCAGCTTTATTCTCCCCACACC
>NZ_JADEVX010000073.1:0-20903 GCF_015207925.1 Microcystis sp. LEGE 00066
GTGTAGGGTGTGGGGAGAATAAATAAAATAATCTCCTGAATCCTGACTCCTGAATCCTGACTCGGAGACTCCTAACCCAATGGTAGATGTTGGATTTTTGCAGAAGTTCTATTTTCCGACAAAGATAAGCAAAAATTATTTATTAACTGCAAAAACTTGAGAATATTTAAATTAACATTCCGCAATATTTATAAATTCTTAAGAATTAATTGAGAAAGATTTTTATTTAACAACGATGTTATCGTGGTTACAGCGATTTGATAGAATTTCATAGTGGGTTATTTTATGCTTTTTTGGGCAGCAATGGTTGAAACCCTTGCCATACCTAGAAGGTTATCCTAATTAAGACGGGTAAATCAGTCAATTTCACCCACAACGATGATCTTTTTTTTATGTAGTTTTATTGCAAAAAAAAAGTTTTTTTGACAAAAAGCACAAAGTATGATAATGGAGAGGGGAATTATGAATTATGAATTGGGGAGAGTGATTGCCTTTATTTAGAAAACGGGTTTCTTCGAGAAACCCGTTTTCTGGACTTCCAAGGGGTAAGATTGCTTTGGAGGGGTTTTAGCTGAAAGAGAAAGGTTAACGCGGAAATTATCTCCCTCGCCATCACCCGCTAAAATTTTCATGGTGAGGAAGTAATTCAGAGATAAGCTTCATTCTCAACAGAGAAAACGGGTTTCTTTGAGAAACTATTTAGGAAACCCGTTTTCTTTGAGAAACCCGTTTTCTTGTAATAAATATTAATTTTTGTGATAGCACCCTTGAAAAATTGGGGATTGTTGGGCTAAAACTGTTAGCAATAAATCTTTCCAGTCAATGTTATGACTTCTACCCTGTTGCCGAGCCTTCCTGCTGTTGACGATGTTTTGTTCGATTTTGCTCAATCTGATGGCTTTTGGGCGAATTTGACAATCGCTGTAGGTTAAGGGGGTGAGGTCATAACAATCCGTTGCCAAAACCGACTTTTCAGAATACAATAGATAAGAGTAGTCATTCATCGCTCAGATTAGTTAAGATGACATTACATGACTAATAATATTGACCATGATCGCTTATCTAAGGAGTTAATCTCCACCTTTTTTGTCGAATTTATTGAGTTATTTTTTCCTCAATTGATGGATTATTTAGATAGAAACTCGATTACTTTTTTAGACAAAGAAGTATTTACCGATGTCACGGAAGGAGAAAGACATGAAAGCGATTTAGTCGCACAGGTTAAGTTTCGAGGAAAAGAATCTTTTTTTCTGATTCATGTCGAGGCGCAGGAAAGTTCTCGAAAATGGTTTAATCGGCGAATGTTTACTTATTTTGCTCGCTTTCATGAGAAATTTGTCTTACCGATTTATCCGATTGTAATTTTTTCTTATTCAAAGCCAAAAAGAGAAGCAATTAGTCAATATGTAGTCGATTTTCCCGATTTTAAGGTCTTAGAATTTAACTATCAAGTAGTGCAGTTAAATCGATTAAATTGGCGAGATTTTCTTAATCAACCGAATCCGGTTGCTTCAGCTTTGATGGCTAGGATGAACATTGCCGAGAAAGAGCGAGCCAAGGTAAAAGCGGAATGTCTGCGCTTGTTAATTACTTTAAGGTTAGATTCAGCAAGAATGCAATTAATTTCCGGATTTATTGATACATATCTCAATCTTAATCCAGTGGAAGAGAGACAATTTCAAGAAGAGATTAGCACATTTAGTCAACCCGTACAGGAGGGAGTTATGCAAATTACCACCAGTTGGATGCGTCAAGGTATTGAACTAGGTATCGAACAAGGTATCGAACAAGGTATCGAACAAGGTATCGAACAAGGTATCGAACGCGGTATCGAACGGGAAAAGACATTGATTCTTCGTCAACTTAAACGCAAGTTAGGGGAGATTAATCCTTCATTGGAAACTAAAATTATGGAGTTAAGTATTGATGATGTCGAAGCATTAGGAGAAGCTTTATTCGATTTCTCTACAGTTGAAGATTTAATCAATTGGTTAAATACTTTAACTGCCTAGTTTTGACGTTAGCGATCGCATCTTCGCAACAAATGAGAAAATGGGTTTCTTTGAGAAACCCGTTTTCTTGTAATAAATGTTAATTTTTGTGATAGCACCCTTGAAAAATTGGCAATTGTTAGGCTAAAACTGTTAGCAATAAACCTTTGCAGTTAACGTCATGACTTCTACCCTGTTGCCGATTTTTCCTGCTATTGACGATGTTTTGTTCGATTTTGCCGGTGGTGATTCGGTAGTAGTGATGGCGGCTTAATTCTTTGCTTTGCTGTGCATTGTAGTCATGGATAAAATACCAAAGGGTTCCCCAACGTGATTCTCCATTTTTTTAGAGAAAGATAGACTCTCTCTCACCAACCGAGAAATCCTTTGTCGAAAGGTATTATTTAATCTTTCAATAGGATTAGTTTGACCAGTTTCTTTACCTACTGCCCGATGACGTTTACTAGGAATTACTGTCTTATAGGACTCCCAAAAGTCTGTGTAAGCAACCGCGCATTGTCGGTAAACACCGGGTAAACTGGCCCAAAGTTTTTTTGCTGATTGACGACTCCTATCTCCGCGCATAGCAGCCAATAATTTCCCTTGTATTTCTATCAATTAACCGCCAAATATAAACCTTTATCGTCTTAGAAAAAACAAAAGACCACATCTCATCACATTCTATAACCAATTTACCTTTTAGTTTGTCCGAAACCTTTATTTGACGGGGGACAGCCGCCAGTTTATTGTTGACATAATTTTGTAACAATGACCAACTTACCCCTGTTACTCTAGCAATTCCTCGCAAGGAAATTCGTTCGAGCAAGAGTTTATCAATTAATTGTTTGGTTTCGTCAGAGACGGTTTTATTAGTGGGATTGATCACAAACTGACGACCACACTCTTTACATTGACGTTTGGGTTTTCCATTATGAATAGAACCATTCTTAATCCTATGGTGAGAACCACAATTAGGACAGGGGAATAGAGGTGAAGGGGGGATTTTGTTCGGTGCTAGACTGATATTTGAGTAAGCCAGACAGAAGCCAGAAAAAGATATTTATCAGAAAAGTCATGATCAAGCTAGAGGTTTAAAGACTGATCGGGTTCCAATTATTTTTATTCATAAATATTTTACACAATTCATACCAGGTAAGCAAGAGAGCTACGCCACTACTACCGAATCATTACCGAAAACCTCACCCTAACTGGTACTACAAATATTAATGGAACTGGTAACACATTAAATAACATTATCACCGGTAATAGTGGTAATAACACCCTCAATGGTGCAACAGGAATTGATACCCTCATCGGTGGTTTAGGGAATGATACTTATCAAGTTGATACTACTACCGATACGATTACGGAAAATGCCAACCAAGGTACAGATACTGTTCAATCATCGGTTACTTATACCCTCGGTAATAACCT
The DNA here is from genome assembly GCF_015207925.1 of Microcystis sp. LEGE 00066. Lineage (NCBI taxonomy): Bacteria > Bacillati > Cyanobacteriota > Cyanophyceae > Chroococcales > Microcystaceae > Microcystis > Microcystis sp. LEGE 00066. Next base: position 3,426 of record NZ_JADEVX010000073.1, read on the forward strand.
AGAAAACCTCACCCTCACTGGTACTACAAATATTAATGGAACTGGTAACGCCTTAAATAACCAGCAATTCTCATTTTAAGGTTTCATGACATTAAAACCCTTGCACCTAGAGGGGTTAATAATTCTTAACGAATCTCTAGATCGCTGAAACAACGCAAAATCGTTTCAAAATGAGAATTGCTGCTAAATAACATTATCACCGGTCATAGTGGTAAAAATACCCTTACAGGAAGTGCGGGAAATGATACCTTGATTGGTGGTACTGGTAACGATACCATAACAGGGGGTGCGGGTGACGATAAATTCACCTTCAACAACCGCAATGAAGGGATTGACACAATTACTGATTTTCTCTCCAGTCAGGGGGATAAAATTGCTGTCTCTGCTGCGGGTTTTGGCGGTGGTTTAGCCGCAGGAGTTGCGATTACAGCCGCTCAATTCGTGTTAGGAACAACTGCATTAAATGCCAGCAATCGCTTTATTTATAATACAATCACTGGAGGACTATTCTTTGATGGGGACGGGACAGGTACACTAGCAGCTATTCAAATTGCAACTCTTAGTTCTAAACCCACTCTTACCGCCTCTAATATACTTGTATTAGTTTAATCTTAATACAGCTTGTAGGGTGCGTGTTTGCGGTTAAAAAGGTCTGTAAGCGTTTTCAACACCCTAGGAGAGGGGAAAGGGGAATTATGAATTATGAATTATGAATTGGGGAGAAGGGAGCGGGAAGAAGGGAGAGAAAAAGCTAATAACTGATAACTGTTTACTGATAACTGATCACTGATAACTGCTATTCGTACAAAATCTCATCAAAACAAGCTTCTCCCACACTGGATAAAGTTCTAGCGGCAGCCTTATCGGTTTTCGACTTCTGCACGAGGGCGCGGAATTGCTGTAGATTGTAACGAGCCTGGAATTTTTTAATCGTGCAGTCGCATAGATCTTTTGCCACATCAGCAGCTAATCCCTCCCCACGCGCTCTTTGTAAACATTCTTGACGATAACTGTCGAAAGTAGCGGCAGTATTAGAACTTTGGCTAAGGTAAACGGCATTATTAGCCTTTACTGGCAAGGATAAAGCCAATAAACCGATAAAAGTTAGTAAATATCCTGGATTTCTCATCATAATCGCTTTTTAAAGCCTAAAATACCCCACTAGATTTAGAGAACCGCTCCATAAATTATAGATCGATCGCTTGACCCTTGTATTCCACTCTTGGCAAACTGTCATCTGTTATGCTACGATAAATACTGCTTGATCGGCGCCATCGCCAAGTGGTAAGGCAGAGGTCTGCAAAACCTTTACCCCCAGTTCGAATCTGGGTGGCGCCTTGGCAAATATCGGCAGTCTTTCTTTTATTACCTTGTCTAAATGAAGGTTTACCAAGGTTTTACTTGATAGGCTGCCACTAAATAGCGAAAAATATACTCGACTATCTCTAAATAATTCTCAGTAGTTTCTAGAGACTCACCCCAAACTGTCACGCCATGGTAAGAAATCAGTAAAGCGGGAATTTCTGGGGGGAAAGTTGAGAATCTACTCTTTATTTCTGCGGCAATTTTCGGCACATCGAGATAGTTAGCAAAAACCGGCATAAATACTTGAGGATTTTCTACCCAAATACCCAAACCTTTCAACATTTCTAAGGGAGGTAACGATAACTTATCCTCGCGAGCAAAACGGGAAACTAAATTCGCTTCCACCGAGTGAACATGATAACAAGCTTGTGCTTGGGGAAAGAGACAATAAATCACCTGATGAATGCTAGTTTCTGCCGAAGGACGATTATCCGGATGAGCTAATTCCCTGACTTTTCCCGTCAGATCCACGCGCACAAAATCCTCTTCTGTGAGTTTACCTTTACTTTTACCACTGGCAGTAATCCAAAAACTATGATCATCAACTTTAGCGGATAAATTACCCGCCGTGCCAAGCATCCAACCCAGTTGATAAAATCTTCGGGCAGCTGCCACTAGAGATAGACGAGGATCACTCATGATTTTTAGAGATATGGTGGATAGGCAGTAACTATTATAACAAGTTGAAGCCCGCAGACGACCCACTCCTGAGCATAGCGGGTTGAGGTAGTTTATTCCGGATAATCTCGCTCAAAACTAAAGCCAAGGCAGAATAGAGTGAGGAACCGGTGAGTCAAAAAGAAAATTTAACCGTGGTAATGTGTTGGGAGTGTGTTAGGTTAAAGATAATTGCAGCTTTGATGAATCGAGGGTTGAGCAGTGAATAACAACTTTTTCCGCAGCTATTCTGTCAATGATTCTGGTTTGGGTTGTTTCTTATCTTTGATTTTAGTCGGATTGTTGTTAGGCTCGATCGGACTAGGTTGGTTAGTCAATAGTTTTTTAATTCTCGTGGCATTCCTAATAATTTCCCCCGTCATTGCTTGGGGGATTTTTCGCTGGTGGTTACGACGCAATTTAGTTGAAGATAGCTGTCCTGTCTGTAGCTACGAATTTACGGGTTTTAATCGCACGGAATGCCAATGTCCTAACTGTGGTGAACCATTAAAAGTGGAAGGGGGTAAGTTTATTATTCTCACCCCTCCCGGTACGATCGATGTACAGGCGATCGAAGTACCTAGCCAACAGTTAGAAGATTAGGGTCAAACCATCACCATCTAGGTACGCGCACCAAACTGAAAGCGGGGGTTCTGAATTTTAACAATAACAGCAGTCCCAGCAGGTGAATTGACCAATGAACGAGAACTAAGCCCCAAATAATTGCAAAAATCAAACTACTAACGGCAAGAGCTTTAAAAATATCATTATCGGTCTTTTGATACCAGAGAAGACTAAGGAAGGAAAGCAGTAGGAGTAGAAGCGGAAAAAGTGGGGAGAACATGGGGATCACCATTGGGTGAGGGGACTGTTTTCACATCCATAGCCTATCATTTTCCCTTGACGGCTACGGGTAGCAGCGGTTACATTCTTCCCTATTTGTCATAAATCTTTAGAATCAAATTAAAAAGTTTACAAGCCAGTCTTTTAGCCTAAAGGTGGCGCGACAATCATCCTCATTGTAACGTAAAATAGCCGCCAATAAAGTCCGATCTCCTGTTTTTAACCACTGGTCATACCACCAAACGCATTGATCCCCGCTTACTCCTCGATCGCGCCATTGAAAGCCAATCCAGTTAGCCAGGGATTTTAAAGAATAACTTTCCACGGGAAAAGTTACCGAGTTAACTACATGATAGTGCAGATCAAAACAGCGAGAAACTAACTGATTAATCAAAGAAGAAGGGGTTTTATAAAGATAACCTAATCGTTTAATTGTTTCCACTTCGTACTCAGAAAAGTGAAAAATTGGTGCTTGATAATCCTGCATGACTAAGGTTAAGAATTCCTGCCAAATCCTGCCTTCATCTTCTGGCTTTTCTGCCAAAAAGGGATAAAATTGCTGGGTATTAACTCGATGGTCAACCCGTAAAACCCCCAAAAGATAATCTAAATTCTGTTCTGGTTCCGCTTCGATGTCAAAATAAAATTCAATCTCGGCCCTCGGTAGGGGGGACAAATAAGCAGTTTTGCCGTTGCTTTTGCGAAAGGCCCGATTTTCAATAATTGCTTGGGCCTGTAATTGTAACTGATTAGCCACCTCTACCCCCATCCCCTCCCCCATACGGGTAGGACAGGTAAGAGCCAGGGATTCCATGGTGGAAACCCCCAAAGATTGTAAAAATTGGTAACGACTGGGAGTCACCCCCGGGACTAAAGAAAGATGTTGACTCGCTTGGGCGATACCATAACAGTGACTATACCAATGACATAAACTGCAACGCTGACGCGAGATAAAAACTTCTGGTTCTTGGCGATTAATCACCATTTCGCCGAACTTTTTGATTATTTCCTCTAGTTTAGTTAACCAGAGATTCAATTCCACCCGATAGCGATTATGACGACGTAGGACAATTTCGGCGTAATTGGGAAAAACTCCCTGCATACTGGCTAATAAATAGGCGTAAAAAGTAGCCAGCATTTTATATTCAGGCTTAGGACGGCGACCGAGTTGAATATTGAGGGGATAATAAATCCAATCGCCAAATTTCGACTCTCCTGTCTGTTTAATTAATAAATGGGGGGAACCGGTTAAAGAGACGGGATAGCCGGATTGTAACAGGACTCCGTGATAAATACAGGGTACCCCCTGACCCATCAAAGCTTCCGTTTCCCTAGCGGCGGCTAAAATATCGCCGGTGGGGGTAGTCAGGGAATAATAATCGGGATAGGAGTCTTGTAGGACTTTTTTAACGTGACTTTGACTCTCCTGACGCAATTTAAGCAAAAAATCTCGCTCAGGGTCTTTTTCTTGGCTATTGCCGTAGATATTTAAAAACCCACGGCGTTGACAACGTTGGTAATCTAGAAGTAGATCATCGGTCAGTAGCATTATATACAAGGAGAAAAGTTGAGCTTTCCTGGACCAGTGAGTTGACACTCCCATCGCAATCATGCGAGGGATTCTTGGTTGATTGACTTAAGCTGTCTTGGTAGGAGTTCGGTGAGGCTCACTCGAGCCGTATTACTACCAACCAAGATAGAGCTTAAATCTCCCCAAACCGAGCGCAAGTCGAGGTGCCAGTTTCCAATATGCCCTATCGTAGCTTTTTTGAGTATATTTAATGCCGCCATCTTGTCCCTATCTTCCATATACCCACACAAACAAACATGAGTTCTGACTGATAGAGACTTTTTGACTAACCGACCACAGTTAAGGCATTCTTGACTTGTATAGGCTAGATTAACTGCAATAGTTAATCGGCGATATTTAATACCAAAATACTCAAGCCATTTTCTTAATGGCGACCAACCTGCGTCATTAATACTCTTGGCTAGTTTTTGATTACGCACAAGGTTTTTGACTTTTAAATCGACCTGAGCTATCAAGTTGTTTGACTGAATTAAACGGAGTGCCAATTTTTTAGCAAACTCTTCTCGCTGCCTACTTACTTTTAAATGTTCCTTGACGTACTTTTGTCTAGCTTTTTTGTAGTTATTGACTGCTTTTGTCTTCTGTTAAACTTTTTCGACTTTCTTCTATTCAGTTTATTAAGGCGTTTTTCTGATTTTCGATAATACTTAGGAGGCTCTACTGTATTCCCGTTGCTGTCAGAATTAAGATCTTTTAGTCCCACGTCTAAACCTAGACATTTTTTAGTAGGCTCTAATTGTGGGGTTATATCTCTAATATCGAGTTTTAGCATTAGCTGGCAGTCGAAATGTGTCGAAGTGCTGTTCTATACTGGTTGGCCTTTCATCCCTCGGTAAAACCCTGTCCATTAGTCACATCTTTCTTAACATTTCAACCCTTTGTACCACAGCGCTTTCAAGACTCGGTTAACAATCTGTAATATTCCTTGTTGACACCCTTACAAAACAAAGAAAAAACTGAAATCAAGTCAGGATAAGGGTTGGAGTGCTTACTGACAAAATTGTTAAGAAAGTTATCCATAAGGGATAGGGTAAAACCGAGGGTTCCTTCAAGCCGACATTTTAGGTAAATATTTAGTAAGCAGAAATTAATCATCCCTCTTCGGTCTTAATCTTAAGTAACAGTGAAAAGTTCTAGCGGATTGGGTTAAGATCGAGACGTAACCCGAAAAAAATTGCAACAGGAATCGGTGGAAACCCCTCCGGTGGGTTATTAACGGAAATTTTTTTACTGGCAATCCCTATGAACTATCATCCGCCCTCACAGCCCCTGCCCGCCCCCTGTATTATTGATTCTGGCGTGGTCATCGCTAAAGAAGATATGCGTCGTCTCCTCGATGATATCGGACGAGTTCGCTACATCCATAGTCTCGAAGGGGTGATTCAGAGTGAAGGGGAGGGATGGATAGTGGAAGTTTTCGCCGATTATCAGCAAAGCACCCTAGTGGCTAACTACAGTCTTTATCTCAATACCTATAGCTTCGATTATCTGCGTCTAACCCGCTCTCCCGACGGTGAAACCTATTTTGATCTGGTTCAAGACAATCGGCAATTACGGCTGATTCCCCTGAGTAATCCACTGCAAGACCCCGATATGAAAGCCCGTCTCAATGCCGATACCCTCGAAGCCATGGTCACTCAGGTACTTTCTGCTAAGTGGGATGTGCAGTTTGAAGACGAAGACGACAACGATTGCCCCTTTTAGGCAGCAAGCAAAAATACTGATAACTGATAACTGATAACTGAAACAGTGGGATTTTCCTTTGAATTAATCGCCCAGTGTCCCCAAACTGGTGCGCGGGTTGGGGTTTGGCATACTCCCCACGGACCGGTAGAAACACCCCGTTTTATGCCCGTGGGAACCTTGGCCACGGTGAAAGGTTTGACCCCCGCTCAAATCGCCAGCACGGGGGCGCAAATGATTCTCGCTAATACCTATCACCTGCATCTGCAGCCCGGAGAAAGTATTATCGAGAAAGCGGGAGGTTTACACGATTTTATGGCATGGAATCAGCCAATATTAACAGATTCGGGTGGATTTCAGGTATTTAGTCTTAGTCAACTGCGGCAAATTAAAGAGTCGGGAGTCACCTTTCGATCGCCTCGGGACGGTAGAATAATCGAAATCACGCCGGAAAAATCGATTCAGATTCAAAATGCCCTCGGTGCTGATGTGATTATGGCCTTCGATGAATGTCCCCCCACGGGAGTCAGTCATGAGACCATGAAAGCATCCATAGAACGCACCTATCGCTGGTTAGAGCGCTGTCTGACGGCCCATCAACGACCTCAAGAACAGGCTTTATTCGCCATAGTGCAGGGGGGAATTTATGAGGATTTACGGGCAGCAGCGGCGGAATCTTTAGTAAAACTCGATTTACCCGGTTATGCTATCGGTGGCGTGAGTGTGGGGGAAGAAACGAGCCTAATTCATCGCATTGTCCAGATAACTGCCCCTTTACTCCCCGAAAATAAACCCCGTTATCTGATGGGAGTGGGAACCTATCGAGAAATGGCCAAGGCGATCGCTAGTGGCATAGATCTGTTTGATTGCGTCATTCCCACCCGTTTTGGTCGCCATGGCACGGCTTTGGTGCGGGGAGAGCGTTGGAACCTCAAAAATGCCCGTTTTAAGGAGGATTTCGCCCCTTTAGACGAGACCTGTCCCTGTTACACCTGTCAACACTTTAGCCGTGCCTATCTGAATCATTTAATTAAATCGGGGGAGATGTTGGGTTATATTCTCTTATCTCTGCACAATATCGCCGAATTAATCAGATTTACCCGTGAAATTCGTCAATCTATCCTAGGGGGGACTTTTGCCCAAGATTTTGCTCCTTGGCTTGAGGATGCCGTAGATGTTACCCCAACGTGATAAAATTTCAGGAAACGTTTAAAAATTTTCTTGTCAAGGTAGATAGAGAGATGGAAACTGCACTTTTGTTCGCCAAATTGCCAGAAGCATACCAAATTTTCGACCCCTTAGTCGATGTCTTGCCCCTGATTCCCCTATTTTTCCTCTTGCTGGCTTTTGTTTGGCAAGCATCCGTCGGTTTTAAATAAATCGACCCTCAATTATCAGTTATCAGTGAGCAGTTATCAGTGAGCAGATTTGAGTTTTAAGTAAAATGACATCTTTTCACTGTTTACTGTTTACTGACCACTGAAAAAGCTTCCCAGATTAAAACAAAGTCCCGGTTAAATCAGCGCCGGTTAAGTCCACATCTTCTAAAATTGCCCCGCGCAAATCAGCATAACTGAGATCCGCACCCCGGAAACTGGCCCCGGTGAGATCGGTGATAAATCCGTCTCTTTCGGGACTAGCGCGAAAATTAACCCGGCAAAGTCGGCAATTAGCCAAATTAGCTCGATATAACAGGGAACCGCTCAGATTAGCATAGTTGAGATCGGCTCCGCAAAAGTTAGTTTTGCCTAAGTCCGTGCGTTGGTCGGAAGTGGAGCGAAAATCCGCATCGATTAATAGGGCCTGCTGGAGATTAGCACTGTTGAGATTAACACCGTTTAAGACGGCTTTGGTTAAATAAGCGGCTTCTAAATTGGCTTCGATCAGATTAGCTCCGCTTAAGTCCGCATCGCGTAAACAAGCTCGATAAAAGTCCACTTGACTTAAATCTGCTCCCCAGAGAATCGCCTCACTTAAATCCGCTTCCCTCAGCAGCGATCGCGCAAGGCGTATTTTTCCTAACCGGGCCTGTCGCAAATCTGCACGGCAAAAATCGACTTCTGGGAGGTAAATATTAGTTAAGTCGCCTTCCCGCAAATTAATCCCCCGAAAATCTCTTTCTCCCTCCCGATAGCGTTGACAAAGTTTTTCTACGAGCATGGAAACTTTTCCTTATCATAATTGAGGTAAAATGTCAAGGGTTTGGTGATTTTTATTTAGGGAGATGGAAAGCCGGCAGACTCTCGAATTCCAGGACTCGTTGACGCATTTGCTGACTAATGCGATCGCAAACCACCTGACAGAGATCATAGATCACGGGGTCGGTAATTTGATAGTAAACGCTGACTCCTTGGGGTTGCCGCGAGATAATTCCCGCTTGGGTTAAAGCTTTCAGGTGTTTGGAGAGATTGGCCTGACCTAGTCCGGTAGCTTCAGCGATTTCTTTACCATTCATCGCGCCTAATTGCAAGCAACTGAGAATCTGTAGGCGACTGACTTCCGACAGGACTTTGAAATAGTCCGCCACCGAAGCGAGGACGAGGCTAGAGGTTTGGGGGGAGAAACTGTCTAACATAGGTGGGTAATAAAGTGACCAGTTAAAAAGGCTGACAATAGGTTATCGTTTAAAACTTTATAACTATTGACTACTATAGTTTAACTGGAAGGGTAACTAGAGTCTAGTCGGCAAACTCGATCGAGATTGGGTTATTCAGGAATCTACTGCTGCAAGAGTGCCGTCTAACTCCACCAACAGACTTTTTATCGCAAACCCTAACTATCACCGAGCATGGTAGTGATTAAGTTCCGGACAGTAGTGCTAGGATGGTTCTCTAAATTGCTTGGTAAAGCCCATTCTGAGTCAAGATAGGACATCTTCAGTAAATCTCTCACTTGTTTTGATTTAGCTTGTCCTGTACTTTGGGCAACCCCAAAAGCCTGATAAAGTTCTGTGGCCGAAATGTGGGGATTTTGAGTAGGATCGAAGAGAAAATTGACCATTCCTAGGGCGTGAGTAATGCCGGCAGCCCAGGAATTGGCTTTACCTTTTTCTAGGGGAGAGGGACGCTTACGAGCTAAAGTTGCGGTTAATTGGCGAATAAGTTGGGCGTATTCTTCATTAAGATATTTAGCGGCAAATTTATCGGTAATAGCGGTAATTTCTTGATATTTGGCCTGCATTGCCTTGGGAACATTTTCCGATTTAGGAACAGCTGGGGGCGTTTTTTTCAATGTTGCTGCCGCTTGCTGTTTAGCACTTTGTTCAGCATTATATTTTTCTTGAAAAGCTGTTAAACCCTCCTGACTGGTGATATCAAAACCCTGCTGATGCGCTTGTAACAAGAGATTTTTCATAAAACCGGCACTGTTGGGATCGTTCATCAGTTGACCAAAGCGATCGCCTAATTGCTCTAAATATTTAATAATAGCCCTAGCCTGAGTTAATTTATATTCTCGTCCCAAAAATTGCCAAAAACTAATTAATTCAGGGATAGCGTCCTCGGTTTCCGTCGGATCGAGGATAGTAATTTTACGCGGTAAAATCTTCTCCATTAAGATCTGCACATCAGCCTTAGTCATGGTAGCAAGGGTATAACCTTCATAGAGATAGCCCAACTCAATCAAGGTAGCAATCCAACCACCACCTTCTTCTTTTTCTTGATAATAGGCCTGTCCTTCTGGCGAATTGATATATTCTTTGATCGCTCCAGTAATATAATCTTCTAGTAGGGGTTCGGCTTCATCGTAGTCTAAATTATCTAATTGTCGGATATTAAAAGTCATAACTCTAGTTTTCCTGCGAGGCTTTCCTTTAATTTTAGGGGATTAGCTGACCGACGACCAAACTGACGCTAAAATAGTCTTTGCTGTCCGGGGTTGTTGCTTGCTCCTGACGGTGGTTGTAACCGGTAACTGAACATGACTTCGATTCGTCAACTGCATCAACAACTCGTTAATAAAGAAAAAACAGCCGTCGAAATCGCCACAGAATTTATCGCCCGTATTCAAGCGATCGAACCACAAGTAAAAAGCTTTCTCCATTTAACCCCGGATTTAGCCCTCGCACAAGCCCAAAAAGTGGACGAGAAAATCGCCAGAGGTGAATCTCTGCATCCCTTGGCAGGTATTCCCATCGCATTAAAAGATAATCTCTGCACCAAGGGTATCCCCACCACCTGCGCTTCTCGGATTTTAGAGAATTTTGTCCCCCCCTACGAGTCCACCGTTACCCAAAAATTACGGGATTTAGGGGCAGTTATCGTCGGTAAAACTAATTTAGACGAGTTTGCCATGGGTAGTTCCACGGAAAACTCTGGTTATCACGTTACCGCTAATCCTTGGGACTTATCCCGGGTGCCGGGGGGATCTTCGGGGGGTTCGGCTGCGGCTGTGGCCGCTCAAGAATGCGTGGTGGCCCTAGGATCGGATACCGGTGGCTCAATTCGTCAACCGGCTTCGTTTTGTGGCGTTGTTGGGCTAAAACCGACCTATGGCTTAGTTTCTCGCTTTGGTTTGGTGGCTTACGCTTCTTCTCTTGATCAGATTGGTCCTTTTGGTCGTACCGTGGAAGATGCGGCGATTTTATTACAAGCGATCGCAGGTTACGATCCCCAAGATTCTACCAGTCTCAATCTGCCGATTCCCGACTATAGCCAATTCCTGAAAACCAGTTTAAAAGGGTTAAAAATTGGCGTAATTAAGGAAACTTTCGGGGAAGGGTTGGATCAGGTGGTTGCCGAGGCAGTTAATCAAGCTTTAGCGCAGTTAAAGGCCCTCGGTGCCACAATTAAAGAGATTTCTTGTCCCCGTTTCCGTTACGGATTGCCCACCTACTACATTATCGCCCCCTCGGAAGCATCGGCGAATTTAGCCCGTTACGATGGGGTTAAATACGGTATTCGGGAAGATGCCGATAGTTTAATTGATATGTACACCAAGACTCGCGCTCAGGGTTTTGGTGCGGAAGTTAAGCGCCGGATTATGTTGGGAACCTATACCCTCTCGGCGGGTTATTATGATGCTTATTACCTGAAAGCACAAAAGGTGAGGACTTTGATCAAAGAGGATTTCGATCGAGCTTTTCAATCGGTAGATGTGTTAGTTTCTCCCACTTCACCCACCACAGCCTTTAAAGCCGGGGAAAAAACGGCGGATCCTCTGAGTATGTATTTATCGGATTTAATGACTATTCCCGTCAATTTAGCCGGTTTACCTGGGTTAAGTCTTCCCTGTGGTTTTGATGGGCAAGGTTTGCCGATCGGTTTACAATTAGTCGGTAATGTGCTGCGCGAAGATCAATTATTTCATGTCGCCCACGCCTACGAACAGGCCACCGATTGGCACAAACGTCAACCATCTTTTACAAATTGATACAATTGCCGATGGCTATCTTTTGCCGGTAGCCATCAAGTAAATCGAAGAATAAAGTAGTTGGGTTGAACGATAGTGAAACCCAACACTTAAGTAATTGGGTTGGGTTTCGTCAAATCAATTCCTGTAAAATAGCTTCGATTTGTCCTTTTAGAGGAGGAATATCATTGTCAACAATATCCCAAATAATCTCTAGATTAATACGAAAATATTCATGAATAGTTAAGTTTCTTAGATCGCCGGCATCTCGCCAAGGAACTGCGGGATATCTTGCTTTAAATTCTTGAGAAGTTGCTCTAGCTGCTTCACCAATAATTTGTAAATGATAGACAATCCAAGTTTGAATTAATTCTTGTTGTTCAAACACGGTTTTTCCCTAGCGAGCATACTTTTCTACACGCTCAATTGCTTCTAAAATATCCCGCAAGCGTTCGGTATCATCCCTCATAGTGGTATTGCTTCTTTAAGTACCCGCTCTCTGATTCTATCTTTAAGTCCCTGTTCGGTAACAATATCAACTTTGCAGCCTAACAAGTCTTCCAGTTCTCGAATTAACGGCAAAGGAAACCAGGGACTCCGACGTTCGCTACAATAATCAATTAATAAATCAATATCGCTTTTTTCGTCAGCTTCTCCCCGTGCAACAGAACCAAAGATTCGCACGTTATTTGCGCCGTGTTTAGCAGCAATAGCAAGGATTTTTTCTCGTTTGTTCTTGAGTAATTCGTCAATTTTCATGATCTACTTAGTTGGCGGTAAATTTTGTCGAAAAAAGCTTCCTTTTATCGATTCTTGGGGTAGGGATTTAGTTTGTTTCTCACTCTTTATTTAGGGCTTGCTGAATATTGGTAAAAGCTTTACTAGAAAAGGGTTATATGCTTTTTTTTCAAAAAAAGTGCAAGAAACAAAGGTTGAGGAATCGATCTGAGGGACTTAAAACCCTTGCACTTTCATTAAACCCTTCTATCCAACGTCCATCATACCCTATTTAATCTTGCTTCCGATAGTGTTGGGTTTCTTGCCTTTAACCAAACCGACAAGAGGGCGATCAAACTATACAATAAAAAAAGAAGACCATACCCTAAAACAGACATTCGTATTCTTCAAGATACCAGTCTCTCCATGCTAATCGTGGCAAATGCCCACGAGGAGCATTTAAACTAAATGTTAATACTGCTCGTTATGGGGAGTTAATCAACTTCAGCAGGATTTTACGTTTTCATCTCGAGAAATTAAGGGAAGGGGAATCCCTCCACCCTACCCCCACGAAAAACTTTTTGCCGCAAACCCTAATTAACCCTGAATTGCTTTAGCTAGTTGAACGTGAAGTTTATGACTGGCTTTAAAAGCCATGTAATGAGCAGTGGGAATGGTTCCCAGTAAACTCAAATCACCAATTAAGTCCAATAATTTATGTCTTGCTGGCTCATTATCAAAGCGTAAAGGAGGATTTAACCATTGATTTTGATCGCAGATCAAAGCATTTTCTAAACTGCCTCCTTTAATTAAACCAGCCTTTTGCAGATATTCAATTTGATCGGCAAAACCGAAAGTCCGAGCATCTGCGATCGCATTTTGAAAACTTTCTTGATTAGGACTCCAACTATACCATTGATTACCGATCGGTTTATAAGTAAAATCGATGCCGTAGGTAAAACGTAATTCAGGGGAAGGAATCGCCGCCACAAAAGCATCCCCTTCGTACAACCAAATCGGTTGAGAAATGGTTAAATCTGATGGAGAAAAAGAGTTATTTAAACCAGCATTTTTGATCGCTTCCACCCAGATTTTAGCCGAACCATCGAGGAGGGGAATTTCCGCACCATCCACCTCAATGCGAGCATCCTCTACCCCCAAAGCGGTTAAGGCCGCTAATAAATGCTCAACAGTTCTAACCTTTGCTTCTCCTCGTCCCAATTCTGTTGATAAAGTCGTTTGGTAAACCGAAGAAACTAGAGCGGGAATAATCGGTTGATTGGCTAGATCTCTGCGGACAAAATAACGTCCTTCTCCTGGATTTGCCCCACAGACGCGCACCCGTGTTATCTCCCCCGAATGCAGTCCAATTCCCGATAATTCAAATTGTTTAGAGATAGTAGAAACCATAATTATCAAGTAATAAAGCTTTTATCAGTGAACAGCAAAAATAACTAAATTCATCGATAACTGGTAACTGATAACTGATAACTGATTAGAATCGTTCCCCGATACCGAAATGGATACGAGAACTACCATCGACATTAAAACCGTAGTCAACCCGAATTTGGCCGACAGGAGATTGTACCCGAACACCTAAACCGTAACCGAGACCAGTACCGGGTAAATCCCGGACAATACCGGGTTGACCGGGGACATCACCTTGGGAACCAATAGTAGTGCCGAAATCGACAAATAATGCCCCTCCGATAATTGCCACAATGGGAAAACGATATTCGGCCGTCGCTTGGAAATAACTGCGACCGCTACCCACTTCTCCCTCGGCGTAACCCCGTACAGAGTTACTACCCCCAACAATAAAAGCATCGTAGGGGGGTAAGTCGCCTAATACTGTCCCTGCTTGCACATTAAAAGCTAGGGATTGCTGACCTTTAAAAATATCGGTTTCAAAGAGATTAAAGGGATTAATAAACCGAACGGGGATAAAGTAACTGTAACTACCCCGAACACGAGTTCCGAAAATACTGCCAGAACCAACCGGGACAGTTTGTTCTAAACCTAGACGCAGGAAAGAACCACTGGTGGGTTGCAGGGGATTGTCGCGAAAATCTTGAATAGCGCCAATATTGAGGGAAAATAGATCATCGGTCCCAGAGGAACTAAACGCCAGTTTTTGACTGCCAAAACCATTGAGAGGTGCAGACAGGGGGGAGATGTCACCATTGGCATTTTGCACCTGTACCTGTTGATAGTTAAAACCTAGGGAAACCACCCATTTTGGTTTTGTAAAAACATCAGGGGCCAAAGGACGGACAAAAGTAATACCGCCACCCGTGCGGACGATACGGGGACTATCATTATCGTTAAGGGTCCGAATTGAGGAATCTTCCCCATCATAAACTAGAGAAATCGACTGTCGCCGGAAAACGTTGACCGTGTAGGAAGTGCGGAAATTATCCGTGGCAATCCAAGGATCGGAAAAACTCAGATCGAATAAAAATTCCCGTTCCCCTAACTGAACTTCTGCCCCTAAAGTTTGGTTATTACCGCCAAAATTGCGCTGCTGATAGCTGACAGTGCCGAATAAGCCTGCATTCGAGCTAATACCACCCCCAGCGGCCACGGAACCGGTATTACCTTCCACCACATCGACGTTAACAATCACCTCCCTTGGGTCGCTGCCGGGGGAAAAAGACAGACGCACATCCTCGAATAAACCGAGACCGAAAACACGCTGTAAATCCTGTTGGGCCGTATTGCGGTTGAAAATATCCCCCGCTTTTAGGCGCATTTCCCTAGTAATGATAAATTCTCTGGTTTTAGCCTTGACTGGTTCCTGTTCGACGTTAAAATAACGTACTTGAATTTTTTCGATTAAACCTTCGGAAATGACCAGAATAACCCGACCATCGGGATTGACTTGCGGCGCACCGATCACCTGGGCTAGATCATAGCCGTTTTTGCTGTACCAGTCATTGATTTTTTTTACCCCCGCCTGTAGTTCCCGTAAATTCAGGGTTTTGCCGTATTGACTAGCGAAAATTTCCTCGACCACCCCGGCAGGTAAAATCGATTTGTCCACGGTTTCTGGGGCAATTTGAATCTGTACACCCTGAAAAACGGGGTTAGGTTGCACCTCAAAGGTAACTCGCACTCCTAGGGGCGTATCTTGGGGAACTGCCCGCACATCGGCAAAAAAGCCCGTGGCAAAAACGGCGTTAATATCTTCTTGTAATTGCGATCGAGTCGCGCTTCGTCCAGGTCGGGTGCGAATGGTATTATAAACTAGATTTTCTAATTCTCGATTAGCCCCTTGTACTACCACTTCAGCCACCAAAACCCGCGACTCCTCCGCCGGTGCTGGTGGAGCTGCGGTGGGAGTTTCTGTAGGGATTGGGTTTTCCGTCGGAGTTTCCGTCGGTGGTGCCACGGGTGGAGTAGTTTCTCCCGTCGCAGGAGGAGACTGTACTAGCTGCTCGACGCGGGGAAAAACCGTCTCTGGGGGTTCTTCTTGGGCAATTGCCGTCCCGTGAAATAATCCGAAAATAGCCAGCAGCAGGGCCAGCGAGGAGTATCGCCTCGAAAAATTGAGATTTTTAAGCACTTCCACACACCCAGTAACACCATTATGGTTTTGTTTGTTTTCTCTGCCCGAGAAATTTAACGAACGTTAAAACTCTAGCAGATCGCTTACTCTCAGTAAATCCCAGCTTGACCGGTGACTCAAGAGATGCTGCCTCGGGTCTGATATTTGTCAGCCGTCAGCATTAAGTTTTTATCTTGCCATATCTTAGCTTTTTCTGGTTTGGCTCTATCCCAATTCACCATCGAGAATTATTGCCACCTCGGTTGGCGCACAATTAATTACGCCAGGGCAGCTGTTAACGTCTTTTTTGTAATAACTGTACCAGTTGCGAGACCTGTTGGCGATTGAACATTTGCCGCAGGGTACTAGCTGCTAATTCGGGTTCTAGGGTAATCAGGATTTGTGGTAATTTGGCGGTAGCTAATAATTGCAATTCTTGACTGACGGTGATTTCTTCCCCGCGACCCCATGCTAATAAATCACTGGCTTGTTTTAATTCTTTAATGATAACTGGGGCGAGAGTACGGTAGGAATGTTTGGGGTTAGCCAGAGCCGATTGAGCATTTTTAACTAAATATTGCCATTGTTGCTGTTCTGAAGCCAATTGAGACAGAGATGAAATTAATTTTTGTAATTGCTGACGGGAAGCGCTGGTTTCTTGCTGTTTAAACAGTTGTAACATCTGTTTGAGGATATCTCTGACGCTAATGGAGATAGAAGGGGCTGCCGCAATAGCAGAGGTAGATTTTCCCTGGCCGAGAAGATAGTTAAGATGGGCCTGTAATTCGGCAAAAGTCGCTTCACCGTTTTTAACGATGGCGTTAGCTTCCTCGCTTTGCAAACCTAAGGGCTCCTGCAGCTTATCGATTAATACCTGAAGCAGATCATAACCCTTGAGGAACAAAGACTCTAATTTTTGATCGACTTCTAGAGGATTTTCTTTCAGTATTTTAAGAGCATCCTCAAGACGGTGAGCAGTTTTTTGGATACTACTATAACCTAACATGGCCGCCCCCCCCTTGACGGAATGGACGGCACGAAACATCTCGTTCATCTGTTCATTGTTGTTGACGAGATTGCCTAAGTCTAAAATCCCCTGTTCCAAAGTTTCCAGGTGTTCTTTTGCTTCTTCGATGAAATAGCCGAGAATTTTCTGAGCGTTAGCGAAGTCCAAAGTCTTATCCCCCTTATCACGATGCTGTTTAGTTCTAGATTGCCCAGTTTTTCAGTAAATATATCACTTATCAGGCAATGGCTAGGAAAACTAGACCCGACGGGGACAAGTTAATACCATTTTTCTGAAGTCCTGACAGACCTAAAGCTTCTAAAATCCAAGACCATCCCGTCAAATAGCCAACCGTGTCATTGGATAGAGAATTGAAAAGATGGTAAAGTTTACTTCTTAAGTTATCAGGGGAGTTAAAATTACCCCATGCCAATAAGTTTTCAAATATCTGAACTTCCCCATACATATATACTACAATAGCCCAAAACCCTTATCCATCAATGGATACGCCCCTTAACTTTTCTTAATGTACCCATGTAATTTGTAACATTTCTTAATGGATAAGAATTCTCTCCATTTGCTAGAATGATAGCCATGTATATAGAAAAAGTTCCTAACCGTAATTCCCCCCCCGCCGTTCTTCTTCGGGAGTCCTACCGAGAAGGAGATCAAGTCAAAAAAAGAACCCTGGCCAATCTCTCAAAATTACCCGATGATATT
>NZ_JADEVX010000074.1:0-20685 GCF_015207925.1 Microcystis sp. LEGE 00066
CCCCACACCCCACTTCCCCAACCTGATTGAAACAAACAACCTGTCACCACGATCACTGATAATGTATGTTGAGTTACTGTCTTGAATTAAGGTAATGTTTAAGAAATTCCCCCCTCACACCCCGCTCATTCTTGGACTAGGTTCTGGGGTTGCGCTTTTTACTCTCACCAGTCTCTTTCTCTTTCACCCGAAAATTCTCGCTTGGCTCGATCGCAATAGTGCCTCACTTCCTAGCCAAGCTCCTAACCAACCCTCTGCCGTGGTTGATAGCGCTTCCCTACCACAAACCGAGCGAGATGTCAAGTTAAAAGATGTTGCTGATGCCAACGCACCCTCTTTAGATCGTAGTCGCGCCCGCTATCTCCTGGCCATGGATTTATTGAGAAAATATGAAGGGGGTCCGGCTTTAAAACAATTAGAAGGCTTAGAAAAACAATATCCTGTTCTCGCCCCCCAGATTCTCCTCAAACAGGGACGCGCCCACGAATTAAGCAATGATAGTGAAAGAGCGCGAGAAATTTGGCAAAAATTAATTAAAACCTATCCCCAATCGCCCGTAGTGGCGGAAGCTTACTACTCTTTGGGCAAATACGACCCCAGTTATCAGGAAAAATTGCTCAAGCAATACCCCCGACACCCGCGTACTTTGGCTTTAATTCGCCAACGTCTTCAAGAAAATCCCGATCAATTTCCCCTATGGTTGCAGTTAGCCAAGGCTAATCCTTTTGATCCTACCCTCAATCAGGCCCGCGATCGTTTGGTGAAAGACTACGCCAATCAGTTAACTCCGGCGGATTGGGCAATGATTGGGGCGGGTTATTGGCAGTCGGGATTGTACGAAAAAGCCTATAAAGCCTACGCTAAAGCCACTCCTAGCCCCGAACAAGCCTATCGTTACGCCAGGGGGCTACAAATTGCCAAAAAACTGCCAGAAGCTCGCAGCGCCTACCAAAAATTAATTAAAACCTATCCCCAGGCCCCAGAAACCGGTTTGGGATTACTGCGACTCGCCCAAATTTCTCCTAACCGCGATGCCATAGCATATCTCGATCGCATTGTCAAGCAATTTCCCGATCGCGCTCCGGAAGCTTTGGAGGCGAAAGCCAAATTACTCAACTCAACTAATGCCCAGGCCGCTAGTCAAACATGGCAAACTTTATTAAATAAATACCCAAAATCCGACGAAGCCGCCGATTATCGCTGGTTAATGGCCCAAAGAGCCGCTAAATCCGGTGATTACGCCAAGGCGTGGCAGTGGGCGCAGCCAATTGCGGTTAATAATCCCGATAGTCAAACTGCCCCGAAAGCGGCCTTTTGGGTGGGAAAATGGGCGCAAAAACTCGGCAAAAACCAAGAAGCAAAACAAGCTTTTACCTACACTATTTCTCGTCATCCCCATTCCTATTATGCTTGGCGCTCGGCGGTTTTATTAGGTTGGGACGTGGGGGATTTTACCACTGTCCGCTCCTATAACCCTACCACCGTCAAACCCGCCACTCGTAACGATCCCCCCGCCGGTTCGGAAGCTTTCAAGGAATTATATCGAATTGGTGAAGATACGGACGCTTGGAATCTCTTCCAAGCAGAAATTGTTGATCCTTGGAATTTAAGCGTTGACGAACAATTTAACCTCGGTGTCTATAAACTCTCTCGCAATCAAAATTTAGAAGGAATTAACCTGATTTGGCGCTTGCGAGAAAGAGATACCCCGGAGGAAAAGAAAGCCTGGAAAGTCCTCCGACAAAATGATAAATACTGGCACGCTTTATTCCCTTTCCCCTACTACGATAGCATCCTGCAATGGTCAAAAGATAGACAATTAAATCCCCTGCTAGTGACGGCTTTAATCCGGCAAGAATCCCGCTTTGAAAAAGAAATTCGTTCTCCTGTGGGGGCAGTGGGATTAATGCAAATTATGCCCGATACGGGTAAATATATCGCGGGTAATACTGGCAATAAAAGTTATTCTTTAACTAATCCCGAAGATAACATTATGATGGGGACATGGTATCTCGATTATACCCACGGTAAATTCGCTGGAAATTCACTTTTTGCTGTGGCTAGTTATAACGCCGGACCTGGGGCAGTTTCCAAATGGAGACAGCGTTTTGATTTTAGCGATCCCGATGAATTTGTTGAGAATATTCCCTTTAGAGAAACTAAGGGTTATATAGAATCGGTGTTTGGTAATTATTGGAATTATCTCCAGATTTATAACCCTGAAATTCAAGAGCAAATGAAGAGAGTTGCTAACCCTTCCTAGTGGATTGATGGGGATGGGTAATTAACTCATTCCCTTAAAGTTATAATTAAATTGAAGATATATCCCCCCTTAATCCCCCCTTAATAAGGGTGTGCCGATCCCCCCTGCCCCCCTTGATAAGGGGGGTGCCGATAGGCGGGGGGATTCCCCTTAATAAGGGGGGCATCTGACAGTTTTTAACACCTAGCTACTTACTAACTTTTTTCCTAATTATGCAATCATTTAACTGGCAAACCGTCGATCGAGATTCTCCTTTTACTCGCCTAGATTTTCGGACAAAATTAACCATGATGATCGTGGTTACTCTTATCGCTTTTACTTGGGAAAGTCCCCTCGCTGGCGGTTTGCTAACTCTTATTGTCGCTTTAGCTTGTCTCTGGGCGGGGGTAAAATGGTCTTATCTCCTCACCATTTTAAAATTCATGGCTCCTTTTTATCTATTCTTATTAATTACCATGGGATTTTTTAATGTGGAACAGGTAAAAGCTTTAACGGTAAAAACTGAATTAACTCCCTTATTAACTGTCGGTTCTACTAAAATGACTGTGGAGGGAACCCTCTACGGTTTAAATGTGATCTTTAAAACTCTCACGATGGTTTTAATTATTCCCCTCGCTATTTTTACCACCGATATAAATCAGATGATGGTGAGTTTAACTAAAGCCAGAATTCCTTACAAAATAGTCTTTATTTTTTCCTCTACCCTGCGTTTATTTCCTCTCCTAGTAGAAGAATCTCGATCGATTATTTCTGCTCAAAGATTACGAGGATTAGCAATAGAAAAAATGGGTTGGCTGCAAAAAGGAAAAATTTACGCTTCTATCGCTGTACCTTTAATTTTAAACGCTATGGCTAAATCGCAAAAACTAGAAGTAGTTCTACAGGCTAAAGCTTTCTCTGGTGATCCCGATCGCACATTTTTACAGGAATCAATCTTAACCAATAAAGACTATTTATTAATTATTGGCTTTCTATTTTTATTGGTTTTGGCAATTATTCTCTATGTAAAATTCGGGGTGGGAAAATTTGCCTGGTTGTTTTAAAATTAATCCCTATTGTAAGTAGTTAGGTGTTAAAAACTATCAGTTTCCCCCCTTATCAAGGGGGATCCCCCCGCCTATCGGCACCCCCCTTATTAAGGGGGGATCTATCTTCAATTTAATTCTAACCAGCTACTTATAGCTCGATCGATCTGGGTATATAAAGCTTCTAAATCCCCAGAATTGTCCAAAACAAGATCGGCTAAGGCAATTTTTTCGGCTAAAGGCATTTGATTATTAATCCGAGCGATCGCTTGTTCTCTGGTTAAGTTATTTCTAGTCATTAAGCGTTGAATTTGTTGCTCGAAACTGCAAGAAATCACCCAAATCTCTGTGACTAAATAGGTTAATTTTGCCTCAAATAATAAAGGAATAGAAAAAACAACTATCGGGGCTTCTAACTGCTCTAAATGCCGCTTAAAACATTCTCTAACGTAGGGATGAATCTGACTTTCTAACCAGATTTTTTCCTCGGGATTATTAAAAATAATCTCTCCTAACTGTTGGCGATTAAGGGAATTATCCTCAGTTTTAACTTTTCTGCCATAACGCGCAAAAATTCTCTCTAAAATTTCCGAACCTTTTTCCACTGCTTCCCGGGCATAAATATCCGCATCAAGGACAGGAATTTTGTAGATATTTTCTAAATAATTGGAAACCGTGGATTTACCACAGGCTATTCCCCCTGTTAACCCGATAATTCTTCTTGACATAAATTATTAAATTGCTAATTTCAATTAAGGTGCGTTACGCGCTCGCTAACACACCCTAAAGTTATAAACTCTCTATCTGTTGTAAAACTCTTGCTTGTACTTGTTGATAGGCAGTTTCCACATCTCCTAAATCGCGACGAAAACGATCCTTATCGAGAATACGCGCTTGGGCATCCTCTTGGGTTTTATCCCAGAGACGACAGGTATCGGGGCTAATTTCATCACCTAGATAAATTTTGCCCGTTTTATCAACTCCAAATTCTAACTTAAAATCGACGAGAATAATCTGGCACTTATCAAAAAATTCCTGTAGATATTGATTGATTTGCAGGGCTAAATCTCGTAACTGATTGACTTGCTCCTCGCTGGCAATATCAATTACTTTTATGCGATCGGGCGTTAACAAAGGATCGCCCAAAGCATCATCCTTGAGGTAAAATTCTACAAGAGGAAAAGGTAAAATTTTCCCCTCCTTTAATCCCGTTTGCTTGCACAAACTCCCGGCGGCGATATTTCTGACTACTACTTCCAAGGGAATGATTTTAATCGCCTTGACGCGCATTTCCCTAGAACTAGGGCGATCAATATAATGGGTAGGTATTCCTAGGGATTCTAACCATTGAAATAGGGCAGTGGAGACAGTACAGTTAATTTCCCCTTTACCGACAATTTGCCCGCGTTTTTGGGCATTAAACGCGGTGGCATCGTCTTTGTAATAAGTGAGGAGAATATCGGGATCATCGGTTTGATAGAGAATTTTGGCCTTACCTTCATAGAGTTTTTCCATAGTTATCATCCTCGGCAATTGATAAACGAAAATCGATGGTTAATCAGATAGCGGCAGCAGCAAATTTTGGCGATCAACCTAGATAAAAAATTTAGATCATCAGGGAGATGATTGTTGAGAAAAAATAATGTATAATTGCTACTTAAAGATAACTGTCAACATTTTGCGACCGAATCTTAACCTATAACCAAAAAGTGTCACGATTTAAGTGTCAATTTTTGGCAAATCAGCCAAGTTTTTACTTAAATCCTCAATCATAGCCAACAACTGATATTATCTCCCATTACCATTACCGAAAAATCTAAAGAAATTCCGCAAAATTACCCGCCATCGCCCTATGAACCAGAATCCTCCTAACGATGATAACCCGAATCTCCCCGATCGCCGCAAGGAGGATTTTCTCTATCCTCGCGCGCCCTACTATGGGGAATTTAAGCCAGAAAACTTGCTATTTAACGCCAATTTACAGGAATTTGCCCAAAAAGTCAGTTTTATTTGTAATCTGGAAACGGGGGGCAAAATCAGTTCTCTAGAAGCCTACCAAAAAATTAAAGCCCTCTGGAAAGACTTAAAACAGAGCAAAAAAGGACTGGGGATTGGGGAAAATCCCTTTCAAAAAGATGATGATACCTAAAGGATAATCAGGAAAAATCTCCTCGCTTGATAAAAAATACTGGGACAGAAATATTTTCTGTCCCCATAGAATTAGATAAGCAAACGCTTAAAAATTACCGTGATTTTGGATGGCACTTTCTAATTTTGCCACCACTTCCTCGACGCTAATTACCCCTAAATCGCCCGCCGCACGGGTGCGAATACTTAAACTATTACTTTCCATTTCTTTTGCCCCCACCACTGCCATCACGGGTATTTTTGCGGTTTCAGCATTGCGAATCATTTTACCCAAACGTTCGCCACTGGTATCGGTTTCGGCGCGAATTCCTAACAACTGCATTTTCACTGTCACCTCTTTAGCGTAATCCAATTGACTATCACTAACCGGTAATAATCGTATCTGGACAGGGGCTAACCAAAGAGGAAAATCTCCCGCGTATTCTTCGATTAAAATACCGATTAAACGTTCCAAAGAACCAAAAGGTGCGCGATGAATCATCACTGGACGTTTACGATTACCATCTTCGGCAACGTATTCTAATTCAAAACGTTCGGGTAAATTATAATCCACCTGTACCGTTCCTAACTGCCATTCTCTTTCGAGGGCATCTTGGAAAATAAAGTCTAATTTCGGACCATAAAAAGCCGCTTCTCCGGGGGCTTCAAAATAATCCATCCCCAAAGTTTGCACCGCTTTTCTAATCGCCGATTGTGCCTTTTCCCAAGCTTCATCGGAACCGATATACTTATCCGATTCGGGGTCACGAAAACTCAATCGCGCCTTAAAATTCTTTAACTGTAAACTCTTAAACACCGTCAAAATTAAATCAACAACGCTTAAAAATTCCTTGTCTAATTGTTCGGGAGTGACAAACAAATGGGAATCATCGACGGTAAAACCGCGAACTCTAGTTAATCCTCCCAATTCTCCCGATTGTTCGTAACGATAAACTGTACCGAATTCTGCCAAACGCATCGGCAATTCCCGATAGGATCTCAAATCACTTTTATAGATTTGAATATGAAAAGGACAGTTCATCGGTTTGAGGACAAATCCTATTTCCTTACTAGCAGATTCCTCATCGTCTGCCATCATGGGAAACATATCTTCTTTGTACTTTTGCCAGTGACCGGAAATTTTAAACAAATCGACGCGAGCAATATGGGGAGTAACTACGGGTAAATAACCGCGTTTTAACTGTTCTTTTTTCAGAAAATCTTCTAACAAAGAACGAATTAAAGTTCCTTTCGGTGTCCATAAAGGCAACCCCGGTCCGACAGAATCAGAGAAAATAAATAAACCTAATTCTTTGCCTAATTTGCGATGATCCCGTTTCAGTGCTTCTTCCTTACGGCGCTTGTATTCGGCTAATTGTTGGGGATTTTCCCAGGCTGTGCCGTAAATGCGCTGTAATTGGGCTTTATTCTCATCCCCGCGCCAATAAGCACCCGCTACCGTCTCTAATTCGATCGCTTTCGGGTCTAGTTCACTTGTATTATCTAGGTGCGGACCGGCGCACAAATCCCACCAAGCGTCACCAAGATGATAAAGGGTGATGGGTTCTTGAATTCCCGCCAGAATTTCCAGCTTATAGGGTTCATTAATCGCTTTAATGCGCTTTTCCGCCTCTTCCCGAGAAACTTGCTCGCGAATTACCGGCAGTTTTTTATTAATAATTTTGACCATCTCTTTTTTGATGTCCTTGAGATCCTTATCGGTAAAAGGTTCCGGCACATCAAAATCGTAGTAAAATCCGGTTTCAGTCCAAGGCCCGATAGTAACTTGGGCTTGCGGGAATAATTTCTGCACCGCCATGGCCATAACATGGGAGGTGGTGTGACGAATGCGCTTGAGGTGGTCGGATTCGCTGGTTTTCGGTAGTTTAATCGGGGCTTGGTTATCCATATCTTTTGAATTTACACCTTCTCTATTCTCTATTTTAATGGTAAAAGGAGTCTTTAGTCAGGAAAAAAATCAAGATAGATATCAACGCCATTTCCCCCCATCTCTAATCTCTAAACCCTCATCTCTATTTCCCGATGAAAAAACTAATTTTATCCTGTTTATTTTTGGGATTGGTTGCTTGTAATCCCTCAGTTAACACCACCGATAACCAAAAACCCAAGGTAATCTCCACTAGCACAATTATCGCCGATTTAACCGCACGAGTGGGCGGTGAAGAAATTGACCATCAAGACATTTTAAAACCCGGGGATGATCCCCACGTTTATGAACCGGTTCCCGCCGATAGTGTGGCTTTAGAAAAAGCTGATTTAATTCTCTATAACGGTTATAATCTCGAACCGGGGTTAATTAAAATGATCAATTCTACGGGGATTAAGGCGAAAAAAGTGGCCGTGGGAGAAGCAATCAAGCCTTTACAATTGGAAAAAGAGGGGCAGAAAGTCCCCGATCCCCACGTTTGGGGTTCGGCTAAAAATGGTATAATCATGGTGGAAAAAATCCGAGATCAATTGATTGAATTAAGTCCCGAAGATAAAGAGATTTTTACCCAAAATGCCGCCCAATTAATCGCAGAATTAGAAAATCTTGATCGCTGGATTGCTGCGGCTATTGAAACTATCCCCCCTTCCCAAAGACAATTAGTCACCACTCATGACGCTTTTCAGTATTATGCTCATGTCTATGGTTTAAAAGTAGCGGGAACTTTAATTGGCATTAGTACGGAAGAACAACCTAGCGCCCAAACGGTGAAAAATTTAGCCGATGCTATTAAAAATCTCAAGGTTGCTGCTATCTTTGCCGAGACGACTATTAATCCCGCTTTAATTACCACTGTAGCCGAAGAAGCGGGGGTGAAATTAGCACCACAACAATTATATTCTGATTCGATCGGTGCGGTGGGTACTAGGGGGGATAGTTATGTAAAAATGCTCAGGGAAAATACTCGCTCGATCGTGGAATCTTTAGGTGGAAAAGTTCCCGAATAAAAATAAATAATCGGCTAAATTGGGGGTGTTATAGCTAACACCCCCGCAAGAGACGGTTATCTATTTCCCAAATCCTTTACCGCGATTGACAGCAGGTAAACTGAGACAACTATTAATTTGCTCTTTGATAGTTTCATGATCGAGATTTTGACCGATAAGAACTAGCTGATTTTTGGGAGTACCTTTCCATTCGTCATCTTCGAGAGTGAAACGCTTACCACTGAGGTGGAAAATATGACGTTTAGGACTTTCATCAAACCAGAGAATACCCTTAGCGCGGAAAACGCTTTCTGGTAACTGATTATCGAGGAAATATTGGAACTTCCGAATCGAAAAAGGTTGGTCACTAGCAAAGGAAATAGAAGTAAATCCATCCACCTCTAAATGATTGGAATGGTCGTGATGATCGTGATCGTGGTGGTGATCATGGTCGTGATCATGATCGCAATGGTCGTGATCGTGATCGTGGTGATGATGATCGTGGTGTTCTTCTTCTGTGTCGAAATATTTATCCGATTCAAATAGTCCGACGCTGAGAATTAAGGGTAAAGGGACTTGACTTTTGCTAGTGCGAAGAATTCTTGATCCTTCCTTCATGTCCCGGATTCTTATTTCTAAAGAATCCACATCTGCTTCATCCACTAGATCGGTTTTATTGAGAACAATAATATCACCGTAGGTGATTTGACTTAAGGCCGCTTGCGAGTTGAATAAATCAAGACTAAAATTGGCACAATCCACCATAGTGACAATGGAATCTAAACGGGTCATTTCGCGTAATTCCGTCCCTAAAAAGGTTAAAGCTACCGGTAAAGGATCGGCTAATCCTGTGGTTTCTACGACTAAATAATCGATTTTTTCGGAACGTTCGAGAACTTTATAAACTGCTTGAATTAAATCCTCGTTAATCGTGCAGCAAATACAGCCATTATTTAATTCTACCATGCTGTCATCACTGCTGATAATCAGTTCATTATCGATACCGATTTCACCGAATTCATTGACAAGAACAGCAGTTTTTAACCCCTGTTGATTGCTGAGAATATGATTAAGAAGAGTAGTCTTACCACTACCAAGAAACCCAGTAATAATTGTTACCGGTAGCCCTTTTTTTGGCACTGACATCGTGTTAATAGCTTGTGATTCGACGGTTTGCATAATGATTTGGGGGTGAGTATTCTGTCACTAAAAAGCGATTTTTCGGGATGAGATAAGTAAGTGGTTTCAATTAAATTGAAGATAGATTTTGTCTTTGATCCCCCCTGCCCCCCTTGATAAGGGGGGGTGCCGATAGGCGGGGGGATCCCCCCTTAATTCCCCCTTGATAAGGGGGGGGGATGTGACAATTTTTAACATCCACTTACTTAGCTAGTTTTTCTCGATCAAACAGTCTCCACTCGATCGCCGACTATTTTTATTGTAGATATTTTTGGACCACATCCCATCCTGTTAGGGTAACAAAAAGAAAACCAAGAAACAATAAAAGATTAGTGCCGATGTGGAGAGACCGCGCTAGAGGTGGACGGGTTGTAATGTTCAGGCCGGTAATTGCCGAAACAAAAACCAGAAAAACCACTGATAAACCCGCTATCAGGTGGGAAGAGTGGCCTAAACTGCCATAATGACCGATTGTTCCCACTAATCCGATTCCCAGCAGAATTAAGACCAAAGCAACCATGATCAGGCCGCTGAGGAGATGAAAGGGTCTTAACCATTTCGGTCGAGATTGGCCCGCAAGTCGTCGATAACCCATGTTTACCCCCGAAACTGCCAGTAAAAAATAGGCAAAGAGGGTAAATCCCATCGACCAAGCGGCAATTTTCCATAACCAGAGAAAGGAGGGGAGATTCATAGGGGTGGGATTATTATTAGCAAGGAAAGGGACGACCGATCGTGTTAATTTAAGTTTACCGGACAAAAATCAGCAAGTTAGGGCTAATATGTCTCATCTAACCATCGACACGGAAAATAATCAGCGTCAACCCTTTGAGTTACCCGGGGCTAAACCCCATTATAACCCCGATCGACCCGGACAAGTTAATCATATTTTTCTCGATTTAATTATTGATATTCCCCGACAAAGTTTTCAGGGCAGCTGTCAGATTACCCTCACCCCCATTCGTCAGGGAATTAGCAGTTTAACTCTGGATGCGGTGGCTCTAAATATTAATTCTGTGTTCATTGAAGATATCAGTCAACCCTTTGACTATGATCGTTCTCTTCTGACCATTCATCTGCTACAACCCACCACCGATAAACCGATTATCCTGACGATTAACTATCAAGTTAACCAACCACAACGGGGATTATATTTTATCGGCACCGACGAATATTATCCCGATAAACCGATGCAAGTTTGGACCCAGGGAGAAGATGAAGATTCTCGCTTTTGGTTTCCCTGTTTTGATTACCCTGGCCAATTAGCCACCTCCGAAATTCGGGTAAAAATTCCCCAACCCTATATCGCTATTTCTAACGGGGAATTAATCTCAGTGGAACCCGTGGGTGAGGACAGAATTTATCACTGGTCACAAAAGCAAATTCATCCTACCTATTTAATGACTCTTGCGGTGGGAGATTTTGCTGAATTATGCGACTCATGGAATGGTGTTCCCGTTACTTATTATGTGGAAAAAGGACGGGAAGAAGAGGGACAAAGAAGTATGGGTAAAACTCCCCGCATGATCGAGTTTTTTAGCCAAAAGTTTGGTTATCCCTATCCCTATCCCAAATACGCGCAAGTTTGTGTAGATGATTTTATCTTTGGTGGGATGGAAAATACTTCCACCACAATTTTAACTGATCGCTGTTTAATTGATCAAAGAGCCAGCATTGATCATACTTGGACAGAAAGCTTAGTTGCCCATGAATTAGCTCATCAATGGTTCGGTGATTTAGTGGTGATTAAACACTGGTCTCACGCTTGGATTAAAGAGGGAATGGCTTCCTATTCTGAGGTTTTATGGACAGAATCGGAATACGGAAAAGCAGCTGCTAGTTATTATTTATTAGGGGAAGCAAGAAGTTATTTAGAAGAAGATACTTCCCGCTATCGTCGTCCGATTGTTACTCATGTTTATCGAGAAGCGATCGAACTTTATGATCGTCATCTCTACGAAAAAGGTGCTTGTGTTTATCACATGATCCGCTCTATTTTAGGGGAAGATTTATTCGCAAAAGCGATTCAGACTTTTGTGCGGGATAAGGCCCATAAAACCGTAGAAACCGTGGACTTATTACGGGCGATCGAAAAAGCGACCGGGTACAATTTATTATTTCTCTTTGATCAGTACGTTTATCGCGGTGGTCATCCCGATTATAAGGTGGCCTACAGTTGGGACAATCAGAATAATTTAGCCCAATTAACTGTCACCCAAACCCAGGATGAAAAAGAACTATTCGACTTGAAAATTCCCGTCGCTTTTGCCTATCTCAACTCTGAGGATCTTACCTACAATCTGCGGATTCACCAAAAAGAACAAAGTTTCTATTTTCCCCTAGCACAAAAGCCCGATTTTGTCAAGTTCGATCGGGGTAATAATTTCCTCAAAACCGTCACTCTTGAGTATCCCATCGCCGAATTAAAAGCGCAATTACAACAGGATCCCGACCCGATTTCCCGTATCTATGCAGCCATAGCCATTGCTAAAAAAGGCGGTTTAGAAGCGATCGAAGCTTTGGGGAGATCCCTAGAAAATGAGCCTTTTTGGGGGGTGCGTGTGGAGGTGGCCAAACAGTTAGCAACTCTTGGTTTAGATCAGGCAGTTACTGCTTTAATTAAAGGTTTAAACGACGAAAAAGCCCAAGTACGTCGGGCAGTGGTCGAGGGATTAAGTGAAATTAAAACCTTAGATAGTTATAACGCGCTTAAATCCCGATTAGAAGCTGGAGACGCTAGTTATTATGTGGAAGCGGCCACAGCGCGAGGATTAGGCTCGATGGCCGTGGGACAATTGCAAAATCAAGAAGGGGAAATTATTGACCTGCTCAATCATATTTTACAGTCAAGAAAGGGGTGGAATGAGGTAGTAAGAGCGGGCGCAATTGGCGGTTTAAGCCAGTTAAAAACCTCGCCGGCGGCTTTAGAGTCAATTTTGACCTACACGGCTTTAGGCACACCTCAACCCCTGAGATTAGGCGCTATCCGCGCCCTAGGAGCGATTTCTTCGGGACAAACCACGGATAAATTAACCGTAATTTTGGAACGTTTAGAAACCATTGCCAAGGAAACTTTTTTCTTGACACAAGTGGCAGTGTGTAACGCTTTAGGACAGATAGAAAATGCCAAAGCTATCGCTATTTTACAAGCTTTGAGCGATCAAACTCCCGATGGTCGCGTTCGTCGTGTAGCGGAGGAAGCAGTACAAAAAGTCCAGAAAAAATTAGGTTCCGACAAAGCAATTCAGGAAATTCGCGAGGAATTAGAAAAAATGAAACAGGAAAATCAGGAACTTAAAAGTCGTTTGACCAAATTAGAGGCGAAAAATAGTTAGTTAACCTGAGTTATCAGTTATCAGTTATCAGTTAGCGGACTCCTAAAAACTTATGGGTTTGGAGACTGAGACGCCATTGGGGATGCCGAAGAACATAATTAAAGACTAACTCTTTGCTTTCTGCTGTATTCCATTCGGGTTGCAGATATTTAATCACCCCTTCCGATAACTTACTTTCCTGCATAGCTGCCCAGTCTAAATCCTCTGGATTAGCCACAACAATTTTTAACTCATTCACCCGTGCATAAATACTAGGATCTGGCATTTTATAAGTTTTAGGAGAAAAAGTCACCCAATCGAAAACCCCAGTAAAAGGATGAGCGCCAGAAGTTTCTAAATGTACCCGTAAACCCCGATTTTTTAATTCCCTGGTCAAAGGATCAAGATTGTGCATTAAAGGTTCACCCCCGGTAATCACCACCATAGCGGGGTTAGCCCCTTTTGCCATCTCTACCAATTCCCCCAGGGATTTTTGGGGATAACGGTGGGCATTCCAAGACTCTTTTTGGTCGCACCAAGGACAATAGACATCGCAACCTCCCAAACGGAGGAAAAAAGCATTGCTTCCCGTCCAAAAGCCTTCGCCCTGGACAGAATGGAAAGTTTCGACCACAGGATAGGTACAATGGTTTATGCTAAACGTTTTCATAGAATCAGTATTATAGAAAATATGGACATTCCCCTGAACTTTGCCAAATACATCCAATGGTCTGGTATTGCCACGCTGGTTTTTTTGGTACTCACGATTATCGCTTTTCTCGTCGGTTGGGGAATCCGCTTTCGTCTCGTCGGTGTCACTAGCTTTATGGCTGTGTTGACGGTGGGGATTTTCGGTCTTGGGTTAGGATTATTTACCCGTACCGAAATTCCGGGAGCGGTGAGATTCTCCCTTGTCTATGATAACGGAGCTAATCAAGCTGTTATCTCCCTGCCCAATACTGTTACTCCCGAGCAGGTGGAAGCAACCCTAAAACAAGCCGCTAGTGACTTGTTTTCCTCCGGTCGCGCCGGTGCTGGCGGTAATAATCAATTTATCATTAGCGCTCGCACTCTCGTTCATCCTCAGCCCGGTTTATCTGCTCCTTTGTACCTGGGACAGATTAAAAAATCCTTCTCCGCCCCGGGGGATAATACTCCTGAACTACAGCTTTTTCCCGAAAGTTTCGCTAAAATTAGCCAATAATCCTTGAGGTTGTCAAAAAATGTCCAATGCTGTCGCTGTTTTGCCCCTGTTAATCGCCCCCGCACAAGTGATTCGGGGTGACAATGCCCTAGAAGAATCCACCGGCAAGTTAGCGGATTTGGGTAAACGTCCCCTGGTGGTGGGCGGCGATCGCAATTTAGCTTTTTTGTCATCTCCCCTGAAAAATCTCACTCCTAGCTATCACAGTTACGCCCCCGATTGTTCGGAAAATTCCCTAGCATATTTAAAGGCATCTGTCAAGAGTCATGAGGCAGATTTTATCATCGGTGTGGGTGGCGGCAAAGCCCTCGATACGGCCAAATTACTCGCCCATCAGTGCCATTTGTCGATCGCCACGATTCCCACCTCCGCCGCTACCTGTGCCGCTTGGACAGCCCTATCTAACGTCTATTCTGACGCAGGGGCGTTTCTTTACGATCTGTCCCTAGCCCGTTGTCCGGATTTATTAATTCTCGATTACGGTATTATCCAAACTGCCCCGAAAAGAACCTTAATCGCCGGTATTGGCGATGCGATCGCTAAATGGTACGAGGCTTCTGTCAGTAGCGGTCATTGCACAGAAACCCTGATCATTGCCGCTGTCCAACAGGCCCGGGTTTTGCGGGATATTCTTTTCCAAAAATCCCCGGCAGCCCTGGAAAATATCGGCGGGGAGGACTGGAAACAGGTGGTAGATGCCAGCGTTTTATTAGCCGGAGTAATTGGTGGTTTAGGGGGCGCTAATTGTCGTACCGTGGCCGCCCATGCAATTCATAATGGTTTAACCCATATTCCCGCTTGCCATCATGCCCTGCACGGGGAAAAAGTCGCCTACGGCATTCTCGCCCAATTGCGTCTAGAAGAAATAGTTTTGGGCAATCAATTGGCAGTATCGGCCCGGGGGCAACTAATCCAGTTTTATGAACAAATTGGTTTACCGAAATCCCTAGAGGATTTAGGATTAAAAGATGTTTCCCTTGCCCAATTGCGCCATGCGGCCGCAATTGCCTGTCAGCCGAATTCGGACATTCATCGTTTACCTTTTACGGTTTCCCCCGAACAAGTTATGGCGGCCATGGTTTCTACTACCACTGCCGATACAGTCGGGCAGAAAGTTAAGGCTAATTAAGGGCAATATTTTCGGGACTTATGGCTTTATCTGCTGCGGGTGAGTAGTGATTTTATTGTAGTGGTGATAGCTCAAATCTTTGCTTTGTTGGTCGAAATCCAGCGTTGATGTTCCTATTGGGACTCTTAAAAATATATGGCGACAAGCTCAAATTGAGGAGGACAAAATATAATGCGATATGCAGTTGTTATTGAAAAAGGAGAAAATAGCTACGGTGCTTATGTTCCCGATCTTCCCGGATGTGTTGCGGTTGCAGAAACATTAGAAGAAGTTAAACAATTAATTGCTGAGGCAATAATTTTTCATTTGGAAGGCTTAAAAGAAGATGGATTAACTGTTCCTGAATCAGTGTCGATCTGTGAGTATGTAGATGTAGCTTAGGGGGTTCCAAGGTGGAAATAAGATTAGACTCATAGCGGCGATTCATTACAAGCGACAAAAAATTTATATTCGAGAAGTTTTAACTCATGCTGAATAGGACAAAAATAAATGGAAGGAGTAAAAAAATGCCGACGATAGATATAGAGAAAACACGGCAAGCTTGGACAAACTTAAAGCAAATACTCTTTATCCCTCGCAATGAATCAGAATATGAACAATTAGTAATTATGTTAGATAATTTGATAGATGAAATAGGAGAAAATGAAAATCATCCTCTTGCTTCTTTAATCTCTTCGGGTCTAATTCCCCGCCGCTCGCGGCGTACAATAGAAAAATGAGTGAATACATCCATAAGAGCCATAATGTAAGTGTTTTGCTATATCATTTAGTGTTCCCAGCCAAATATCGTAAAGCCGTTTTCGACGAACAGGTAGATAGCTTGTTGAAAGAAGTCTGTCTAGAGATGGAAAAACGATACGAGATAAAGTTTGTAGAAATTGGAGTGGATAAAGATCATGTGCATTTTCTGGTGCAATCAGTACCGACCTATAGTGTGACAAGGATAGTGACAATGATTAAAAGTATAACGGCGAGAGAAATTTTCAAAAAGTGTCCTCAAGTGAAAAAGCAGTTGTGGGGAGGAGAGTTTTGGAGTGATGGATATTACGCAAGTACGGTAGGAAAGCATGGGGATGAAGGTATGATAGCGAGATATGTAAAAGAACAAGATAAAGAATACCTGCAGCTACACCAAAATCTACAATTGAGTCTATTTTGATTCTGATACCCCGTCCGCTTGCGGCGGGGTAGTTCATTGGAAATTTTGGGAATATTAATAGAAAATTATGAACAGGAAAATGTTCCCGAATTATAAATGGTAGGGGGGTGCATTCCCAAATATTGGTTAACCTTGAAATTGTCATGTTTTCAGGGAGGATACCCTAGGAAAGAATGCGCACCGCAAAGCGGAACTCTTCGAGATCGCCCTAAATCATTATCCGGCAAAAGACTTAATTGATTAGTTCGTTCTAGTCGGGTGTTGGGTAAAATCGGTGCGATCGGCTTTCTCCATGGCTCAGGTTTTAGCATATATCGTGTAAATGCGCTAATATTCAAACTAAAGCCGTCCTCAAAAGACGGGGTTTGGAACTCAATTTTTCGATGACGACAATAATCGACGAGTTAAGGCAACAATGGCAAGATCGCCTCTCTCAAACAGAGGATTCCTTAACCGATCGCCAACGGGATACCATTATCAATTGGTTACTCGGTGAAGATAGCCAACGTTGGGAAAATTTAGATGAGAGAGATTTAGAAATCGCTAAACGGGGATTAGTCTATCTTTGGCAAATTTTGCGGCAACGCTATCTGAAAGTTAGTCCCACCCGCGCCTATCGTAACCTGATCGATCGTCTCGGTGCTTGTGTCACTCTCCGGCAAAAAATTCGCACTTGGGTTTCCTTAAGTCGCGATCGTCGGCAAGCGGTGGCCGATGTCTTGCAAGAAATTATTCAAGAAATGTTAAATAGTGATCGCTATCTGCAATCCCAGTTAGCATGGATCGCTCGTTGTACCAACGATCAAGGTACTCGCGATCAGCTGCTGTTAGCCACCCTGGAGGAATACGCCCTGCGTCCGATCCGCAATCAACCCCTGTTAGCCTATCGTTTTGTTAATTATCTCCGTCGTCAATCGAGAAGCGGTATCACTAATGTGCCGCGGCAAGAAATGATCCGGATTCTCTCCGATGAAATTAGTGACGATGAGGGGGAAACTAGCTTAAGTTTACTGGACCAAAATGCGATCGCTGCCTACGAAGATCAACGCACTTCCCAAGAAGCGCAAATTCTCCGGGTAAAAGTTCAAGAGAGTTTTGCCAAGTATCTAGAGGAAAATGTTAGTCGGGAGGCGGTGACTTGGTTTAACCTCTATCTAGGGGGCCAAAGCCAAGATGCGATCGCCAAAGCGATGAATATTCCCGTCGAACGGATTTATCGTCTCCGGGAAAAAGTTGGCTATCATGCGATTAAGGTTTTTGCCCTCAAGGAAGAGACAGAATTAATCAGTGAATGGTTACAAATCAGCCCCAAAGAGCATAATTTTGGCTTAACTCTCAGTCAATGGCAAAGTTACTATGCTGGCCTTTCTCCCACGGGTAAAAGCGTTATCGATGGCTTAAAAGCGGGTAAAACCCTTGAGGAAATCGCTGGCGAATTAAACTGTCAACGCACGCAAGTGGTCAAAGAATGGACGAAACTTTATCTAAGCGCCCAAAGTCTCAGGACAAAAACCTAATCAGGAGTCAGGAGATAGGAGTCAGTATTCAGGAGTCAGGAGACAGCTTTTTTCCCCCATCTCCCCAATTCCTAATTCATAATTCCTAATTCATAATTTATAATTACCATCCCCTTTTTGATTTTTGACTTCAAGAAATATGTGGATTATTAGCAAAAAAGTCGGGGTATTTACCCATTATTTAACTCCTACGGGGACATTTACCCCCAGCATCGACAAAGCCAGTAAATTTTCTGCTCGGGAAATGGCGGATATTATGGCTAAAAAATACGGCGGAATAGTAGAGGCCATGAGATAATTATGACCATTGGCATTTGGATTTTAGGGGATCAATTATGGACAGGACAAGCGGCCTTAGCTAATCGTCAAGCCTATTCACAGGAAACACCGGTTATTCTAATTGAATCCCACAATCATATTCGACAAAGACCCTATCATCGGCAAAAATTAGTTTTAATCTGGTCGGCAATGCGTCATTTTGCTGAAGAATTAAAAACTTTAGGATGGTCTGTAACCTACGAAGTTACTGAAGATTTTGGGCCAATTTTATCTGCTTGGATTAAGCGATTAGGCATTAAAGAATTACAGATCATGATGCCTAATGATTTGCCCTTTCTTAGATTAATTAAAAATCTCAATTTAGACTGTGCTGTAACCCTAATTGATAATAATCACTTTCTCTGGACAAGGACAGATTTTAATAATTGGGCTAAATCTCGTAAAAGACTATTACTAGAGGATTTCTATCGAGAAAGTCGCAAAAAATGGCAAATTTTAATGGAGAATAATCAACCCATAGGAGGACAATGGAACTTTGATAAACAAAACCGCAAACCTCCCAAAGATGGATTAAAAACTACTGCTCCTCTTTGGTTTGAACCCGATAAAATTACCCTTCAAGTTATCGCTGATGTGGAAGCTTTAGATATTCCTAAATATGGAAAAATCAAACCTTTTCGCTGGGCAGTAAACCGCAGACAAGCTTTACAGGTTTTGGAGCATTTTATTACTAATTGTCTGCCCAACTTTGGAACCTACCAAGATGCGATGGTAACGGGAGAAGAAACCCTCTGGCATTCCCTATTATCTCCCTATCTGAATCTAGGATTGCTAACGCCTTTGGAAGTGATTCAAGGGGCAGCAATTGCCTATAAAAAAGATAATTTAGCCCTAAATAGCATCGAAGGATTTATCCGTCAGGTGTTGGGATGGCGGGAATATATGCAAGGGATTTATCATTATTTGGGAGAAGATTACGCTAATCATAATTGGTTTGAGCATCAACAACCCTTACCAGCTTTCTTTTGGGATAGTAATCAAACCGAGATGAATTGCCTCAAACAAGTGTTATCACAGGTGGAAAATACTGGTTATGCCCATCATATTCAAAGATTAATGATTTTGAGCAATTTTGCCTTAATTTTTGGTTGCTCTCCCCAAGAGATTGAAAACTGGTTTCATAGTGTTTTTATCGATGCCTACGATTGGGTAATGCAGACTAATGTGTTGGGAATGGGACAATTTGCCGATGGGGGAATTCTCGCCTCTAAACCCTACGCTTCCTCTGCCAACTATATTGATAAAATGAGTGATTATTGTCGGGGTTGTCTGTATAAAAAAAATGAACGAGTCGGGGAGTTTGCCTGTCCTTTTAACTTTCTTTACTGGGATTTTTTGGCACGACATCGAGAAAAATTAAAATCCCAAGGTCGAGTTAATATGATTTTAGGCCATCTCGATCGAATGTCGGCAGCTGAACTTAATCAAATGCGCTGCCAGTCCAACCAATTAAGAGCTATCAGTAGTCAGGATTCAGGAGTCAGGAGTCAGGAGTCAGGAGATAGGAGATAGGAGACGGGATACAGCTATTAGGGAGCGGATTTGAGTTTTCAGTTCTCTGTTTGCTCACCACCGCACAAGTCTGACGGAGTAGTGGCTTAGATGTGTAATTAATTGTGCTTAGATACTTATGAGTAAATCAAAGGAAAAAAACCGGATTGCCTATCAGGAATTTGGAGATCAAAGTAATCCTCAAGCTTTTGAGCGTTCCATTCCTGAATTACCCCCAAATCAGCAGAATTTGCGAGTACAAACCTCCCGCTCCGGTCGTGCGGGAAAAACCGTTACCATAGTTACAGGTTTTCAATGCCAAACCGAAACTCTGACGAAATTATTAAAACAGTTAAAAACCGCTTGCGGAACGGGTGGTACAGTGAAAGAAAATACCATTGAGATACAAGGAGATCATCGCCAAAAAATTCTACAAATTCTCGTAGAATCGGGTTACAAAGCCAAAATTAGCGGAGGATAGCTAAAAATGATGATTCCCTCTTGGTTGCTTATCGGTGTCGTGGGGTTTTTGGTAGCGTTAGCTGGGGGATTACTCAATTCTCGCGATGTGCGTTGGTTTGCGCGATTGCGTCGTCCCGATTGGTTAAGCTTTGAAAGATTAATCCCTCTTATCTGGACAATTATCTATATTTGTGGGGCAATTTCTGCTTATTTAGTCTGGGAAGCTCAACCGGCTAATCGCTGGTTTTTGATGGCTTTTTATCTGTTGGTGGAATTGACTATTAGTGCCTATACTCCCGTCACCTGTAAACTACGCAGTCTCAAAGCGGGAACGATTATCGGAGGTACGGGTTTTTTCTTGGGTTGTCTTCTGGCGCTCTTGGTTTTCCCTGTTTCTTCTTGGGCGGGCATCCTACTCCTACCCTACCTGATTTGGAGTCCGATCGGTACCTATGTGACTTGGGAAATGAGCCATCTCAATCCTCGGGATGTATAGATAGAGT
The DNA here is from genome assembly GCF_015207925.1 of Microcystis sp. LEGE 00066. NCBI lineage: Bacteria > Bacillati > Cyanobacteriota > Cyanophyceae > Chroococcales > Microcystaceae > Microcystis > Microcystis sp. LEGE 00066. Next base: position 20,647 of record NZ_JADEVX010000074.1, read on the forward strand.
CTGCTGAAAAAGTTTGTTGGTGGGGGCAGGGTGTGGGGT
>NZ_JADEVX010000308.1:0-2974 GCF_015207925.1 Microcystis sp. LEGE 00066
GCGAATTGGCGGAGTCAATCCCGCCGATATTAACGCTTTATTAGTGTATCTAGAAATGCGGCAGATGTCGGCAGTTAAAAGTTAGGAAATAATCCTGATTATCAGCGATCAAGAGTTCTTATCGGCTCCTTAATTAAGTAGCTGGTTATAATTAAATTAAAAATGGATTTTAGGTTCGATCCCCCCTTAGTCCCCCCTTGATAAGGGTAGGGCTGTTTCATTCTCCGAATCTAATTCTTTTTTTTGCTACTTTCTACTTTGGTTAATCGTTCATCAATTTTGTCGAATTTTTGATTGACATCCCTTTGTAGAGAGTCTATTTTTCCCTCAATCCTTGTTAGAACAGCTTCTAGGGAATAAGTCACGGTTTCGTTAGACATGAGCTAAACTCCTATATTTTGCTATGTTGCGACCGCGCTATTTAGGGGTTGCCACTGAGTAGAGAAAATCTGATACTAACGGTGATTATTGCCCCGATACCGGCACTAATTCCCCCAACAATCAGAGGTAAAATTAACCCTCGAAATCCCTGTAAGTCAGAAACAGACTTAACTAAAACAGATTGTTCATTTTCTACTTTCTCTAATCTTTTATCGATGCCCTCAACCTTAAAGCCTAAGGCTTTAATCTCCCCTTTTAACTCTGATTGTCCTATCTCTAGCTTGTTAACATCCCTTTGTAGAGAGTCTATTTTTCCCTCAATCCTTGTTAGAACAGCTTCTAGGGAATAAGTCACGGTTTCGTTAGACATGGGCTAAACTCCTATATTTTGCTATGTTGCGGTCTCGCGTAGCGAGCGCGTTGCGACCGCCTAATCTTCTTTGGGTGCGATTGCTCCAGTGGGGACTAATTCTGATAATTCTCCAGGCTGTACTCAGTAGCGATCGCATTAAAATAATCACACAATCAATTAAAAGTATAATAATACTAAATCCATTGAGTACAGGCTAGTTATGAGGAGAGGCACTCATGCAATAGGCAATGGGCAAAAGGGAGAATAAATAATCATTCTTTAATAACTGGATTTAATATTAGTAAAAATTATCAATTGAATGTTAAGAAGTGCGGAAATTGGGATTTAATACTGCTCACTTAAAACTCAAATCTGATAACTGGTAACTGGTAACTGATAACTGATAAATCCTTAGATTTCGGGTGCTTTTAGGGAATAAAGGGAGAAACTAGCGGTTTTTGCCTTGGCCTGTTGCACTAAACTGGGGACAGAATTACGCGCTAGGGCGGTTAATTTATTGGTAGTAGCATCGTAAATTGTCGTGGCCACTTTGGGATAGAGTCCAATGCCGATAATTGGCACTAATAGAGAAGCGATGATAAAGACTTCCCGGGGTTCCGCATCCACTAGGACATGGTGTTCTTCTAATTCCTTATTTTCCGGCCCGTAGAGAATTTCTCGCAACATGGACAAGAGATAAATCGGGGTGAGAATGACACCGATAGCTGCTAAAAAGACGATAATAACCCGGAAAGTGGGACTATAGGCATCACTGGTGGCAAAACCGATAAATACCATTAATTCCGCCACAAAACCGCTCATACCGGGCAAAGCTAGGGAAGCAAGGGAACAGGTGGTCCACATGGCAAAAACTTTCTTCATTTTCTTGCCGACACCGCCCATCTCGTCTAACATCAGGGTATGGGTGCGATCGTAGGTACAACCGACCATAAAGAATAAACTTGCCCCAATTAGTCCGTGGGAAATCATCTGTAACATCGCCCCACTTGTACCAATATCGGTAAAGGAAGCCATACCAATCAGGACAAATCCCATGTGAGAGATGGAAGAATAGGCAATTTTGCGCTTAAGATTGCGTTGGGCAAAGGAAGTTAAGGCAGCGTAGATAATATTAACTACCCCTAAAATCACCAAAACGGGGGCGAAAACGGCGTGAGCATCGGGTAACATCCCCATATTCATGCGTAGGAGCGCATAACCACCCATTTTAAGCAAAATTCCCGCTAGTAACATATGGGCAGGGGCAGTGGCTTCGCCGTGGGCATCCGGCAGCCAAGTATGAAGAGGGAAAATCGGCAGTTTTACCCCGTAGGCAATCAGAAAACCAGCGTAGAGGAATAATTGCAGTTTCAGGGGGAAGTCTTTACCAGCAATAGTCACCATGTCAAAGGAGACGGTATCGCCATAAAAAGCCATCGTCAGCGCCGCTACAAGGATGAAGAGAGAGCCTCCGGCGGTGTAAAGGATAAATTTGGTGGCTGCGTAGAGACGGCGTTTACCGCCCCAAATAGAGAGGATCAGATAGACGGGGACTAATTCTAATTCCCAGACGAGGAAGAACAGTAACAGATCCTGCACTGCAAACACTGCAATCTGTCCCCCGTACATCAACAGCATCAGGAAGTAGAATAGTTTCGGTTTAAAAGTGACCGGCCAAGCCGCTAAGATAGCTAGAGTGGTGATAAATCCCGTTAAGATAATCAGAGGCATGGAGAGGCCATCGGCTCCTAATGACCATCTTAGGTCAATTTCTGGCAACCATTGGTAACTTTCCACTAATTGCAGATTGGGATTAGCGAAATCGTAACTGCTATAGAAAGCGTAGATAATTAGGGCAAAGTCGATTAATCCCACCGTCAGAGCAAACCATCTCACGGTTTTACCGTCTTTATCGGGAATTATGGGGACCAATAAAGCAGCGACGATGGGAAAAAGGATGATGGCAGTTAACCAAGGAAAGTTCGTTAGATTCATCGGCTGTTTTAATATTTATTTAATCGTCAGAATCGAGAAATTAAGCTAGGGCTTTTTGGCGGTTTTACCTAGCAAAACCGCCTTTTTTTCGCTTGTTCTCGCGGTTACATTTGACTGCACCTAACCCAATCTAGCAATTATTCTCCCGTCCTTGTCTGTTAATATTGTTAAGTTTCAAGAGACTTACAGCCTAATTAAGGTTTGCTAAAAAAGTTTTTCGGTGGGGACAGGGTGTGGGGTGTGGGG
>NZ_JADEVX010000075.1:0-20485 GCF_015207925.1 Microcystis sp. LEGE 00066
CCCCACACCCTACCCCTAGTAAAAACTTTTTCAGCAAACCCTAATTAAAAGTGGCTCTTCTCTGCTAAATTGTCTATGAATCAGTTGCCCTTATTTTCTCAATCAAAATCAGTGCGAGACTTTTATCAACCTGATGCCGAAATAATTCTTTATCAAGGAGATAGCAATAATTTTATCAAGACTATACCGGATAATTCTGTGAGCTTGATTATTACTTCTCCTCCCTACAATTTAGGAAAAGACTACGAAAAAAAAATCTCTTTGGATACTTATCTGGAAACCCAAACAAAAATTCTGCGAGAATTCTCTAGAATCTTGCAAGATAATGGCAGTATTTGCTGGCAGGTGGGAAATTTTGTTCAAGAGGGAGAAGTTTATCCTTTAGATATTTTTTATTATCAGCTATTTAAACAAATGGGTTTCTTTTTAAGAAATAGAATTGTCTGGCATTTTGGCCATGGATTACATACTTCTAAAAGATTTTCTGGCAGGTATGAAACTATTTTATGGTTGACAAAAACCGATAAATATACCTTTAATCTTGATCCAGTGAGAATCCCCGCTAAATACCCCGGTAAGCGTCATTTTAAAGGTAAAAATATCGGTAAACCCTCTGGTAATCCTTTAGGGAAAAATCCCAGCGATGTTTGGGAGTTTTTAGCACAAGAATGGGATGAGTTACTTTGGGATATTCCTAACGTTAAATCTAATCATCCAGAAAAAACTATCCATCCTTGTCAATATCCAATCGAATTAGTAGAAAGATGTGTTTTAGCCTTGACAAATGAGGGGGATTGGGTTTTCGATCCTTTTGCTGGAGTCGGAACTTCTCTGATTGCTAGTATTATGCACAATCGTCGAGTGATGGGGAGTGAAAAAGAAGCAGAATATGTGAAAATTGCCAGGGAAAGAATCGCCGCTTATTTACAAGGAAATCTCAAAATTCGTCCTTTAGGAAAACCTATTCATCAGCCTAATGGTAAGGAAAAAGTTGCTCAAATTCCCCAAGAATGGCACAATAATATATAGGAAGTAACACTGAATCTCCCCCCCAGGTAGATGGATTCATGAATTCATCTACTATGAGTTGATGCTAAATCTGGTTATTAAAAACTGATTATTTATTCCCCCTGTTGCCTTTTGCATGAGTAGAAAACGGGTTTCTCGGAGAAACCCGTTTTCTGTGCGTTACTCAACGGATTTAGTATAACCCATCCTACAATGATTGATCAGTTTTTTGTCACCATTTTTAGAGAAAACTTTGCAGAATTGTGGCGGTTTCTTGTCCAGTTTTTTCCCAACTAAAAAGCTCGGCGCGTTGGCGACTCAAGGATTTTAATTTTAGGCGTAATTGTTCATTGCTGGCGATTTGCTGCATTGCCTCCCTCATCTCATCAATACTATAGGGATTAATTAAAATTGCCGCATCTCCTGTGACTTCCGGGAGAGAGGAAAGATTAGAAGTAATCACAGGAGTTCCACAGGCGATCGCTTCTAGTACAGGTAATCCGAAACCTTCCCAAAGGGAAGGATAAACTAAAGCAGTTGCTTGGTTTAAAAGTTGCGGCAATTCTTCATAGGAAACATAGTTTAAAAATTGCACCCGTTGAGAGATTGATAATGCTTCTACCTGTTGCTGTAGAGCAGGGGTAAAACGGGGGTCAAATTGACCGACAATTAATAATTGATATTCGGGATCGATTTGGGAAAAAGCAGTAATTAAACGAGCGAGATTTTTATGAGGATCATAACGACCAAGATAGAGAAAATAGGGACGAGTCGCCAGATTTAGAGGACGAAAATTATGAGAATCATATCCAGAAAGAATCACGGTTATTTTGTCAAGAGGTATGTTAAAAAACTTATTAATATCCGAGGCAGTTGCTTGGGAAACAGCGATAATATGTGTGGCTTTTTTCAGGACTTGAGGTAAATAGTATTTATTATAAAAAGTTAAAGGAGAAAATTTCGGGAACCGCAGGGGAATTAAATCATGAACTGTGACAATATAGCGGCAATTTCCATAAATAGGTGCTTCGGGAATGGGGGTAAATAGCAGGGAAGACTTTAATTGTTGATAGGTTTGATAGAGTTGGGTTTCTGTCCAAATTAAGCGCTTAATATTGCCTTTGGTTCCCTGCTCTTGGGTGAGGTTTGCCGACACAGGATAGGTGTTAAAATCTGGGTAACTATTAGAAGTGATTAGGGTAGGATTTAAGTTAGCTAATTGAGGAATGAGATTTTTAGTATAGGTAGTCAATCCAGTATATTTAGTACCGAGAAAAGCGAGATTGATTAATAATTGATGATTCCTATTCATAGATATTAGCTAGTTAAGTAGGTAGGTGTTAAAAGTTGTCAGACACCCCCATTATCAAGGGAAGATCAAGGGGTGATCAGCACCCCCCTTATCAAGGGGGGATTAAAGGGGTATCCATCTTCAATTTAATTATAACTACTTACTTATTATAAAAGAGAACGATAAGCTTTTATAGTAGCTTGTGCGGTTTTTTGCCAAGAGAATTTTGCCGCTTGTTTTTTTCCTTTAGTGATTAATTCTTGACGGAGAGAGGTATCACTAATAACTTGATAGATTGCTGCGGCAATTTCTAGGGGATTATCGGGATTAATTAATATTGCCGAGTCTCCGGTGACTTCGGGTAAGGATGCAGTATTAGCAGTTACCACGGGACAACCTAAAGTCATCGCTTCTAAAACTGGTAATCCAAAACCTTCATAAAAGGAAGGATAAACAAAAACATCAGCTTTTTGATAATAATCCGCAACTAAGTCATCAGCAAGATAATCAAGATGTTGGATACTATCTCGGAAGGGAGACTGAGATATTTTATCGAAAATTGGTTGATACTTCCATCCTTTTTTGCCAATCAGAATCAGATTATAGTCTAATTTATACCTGTCCTTGAGATAGTTAAAAGCGGTGATGAGATTAATAATATTTTTTCGTGGTTCTAGGGTACTAACAAAGAGTAAATAGGGTTTAGTGATAGTTCGGGATGAGGGAGGATTGGGGAGAGAAGAATAACGACTTGCGAGGGGAGTAACAAAAATTTTCTCTGGGTTCACATCTAAATATTCGATAATATCTCGTTTGGTACTTGCAGAGTTAGCAATGACTAAATCTGTCCATTGTAGAGATTGTTTAATGCGTTGGGTGTAGGTTTTGACAATCCCAGTGACAAACTCAGGATATTTAATAAAAGTAACATCATGAATAGTCATAACTTTGCGACTCTGACGACAAGGATACACCACATGATCCAATCCGTGGAGAATATCGGGAGAATCAAGAAAGTTTTCTAGATAGGGAATTAGAGGATTAGGAAATCGGGTTAAGATATTGCTAAGACTGACGGGAATTGGTAAACATTTAACCTCTGGATAGGATTGTAGTTTTTCAGGAATAGAAAGATTACCCCGCAGCCAGTTTTTTACCGATGGTTGAAAACAGAGGGACAGGGAAAAGTTTTCTTGGTTTTGTAATTTAGCTAATTCGGCAATCAGGTGATAAGCATATAATCCAATTCCACTAGGATTCTGTCTTATCGGTGTACCATCAACTAAAATTTTAAGCATTTGCGGTTAGATAAGATTGACGGGATAGATATTTTTAAAATTACAGATTCAATTGTCAATTTTGCTCGGTTAGGACAAGATTAAAATTGGCAATAAACTCCACCCTAATGGTTAATCTTACCCTATAACGTCCCTAAATAGCAGCCTTTTTTGGCTAGGTTACGGCGAATACTTATATTTATCGGGCAATTTTTTCGATTATTGTCCCCTCACCCACCCTGCGACTAGGATTGTCAATCGGTACTTATAAGCTATGAATCTCCTTGACGAAAAACACTGTAATTAGTTATAATTAGGGAAGAATAGCTTACCCGTAATTGTGGCGATCAAAGATTTCTCAAAAGTCATCTCAGGGATGGCTTAGTCTCCTACAGAACCACTAACATCGGGTCATGCCGAAAAATCTTGATTAACTAATGTTTTTACTATGTTTAATCCCTTAGTATCTTTTAAATCCTTAGAAGGCCATGAAGGTGAAGTTAAATGTCTAACTTTTTCCCAAGATGGTAAACTTTTGGCTAGTGCCGGAGATGATGGTAATATTCTAATCTGGGAATGGAGAAAAAATCAGAAGTTTTCTTTAACTAAAAAAATTGATAAAGTTTTTGAAGATGATATCAATAAAATGTTTGGAGATCTAGAGGAGGGGATTAGCAATATATTTGGAAATAAGGGTGGAATCGCTATACCTAAAATTAATGATATGTTCTCAAAATCACCTCAAGTAAAGGTTTTGGAGATTGATGATATATTTCCAAGACATAGACATAAAAGAATCAACTCTGTTGCTTTTAGTCCCTGTCAAGGATTTTTGGTCAGTGGAGGAGATGATCAAACCCTAAGAATTTGGTCACTAGAAACTAAAAAATTAATCTCTACCTTAACGGGACACCAAGACAAAGTTACAGCAGTAGCTGTTCATCCCGATGGGGAAATTATTGCTAGTGGTAGTGAAGATAAAACGGTGAAAATATGGTCAGTAAAAACTGGAGAAACTCGGTTCACATTACAAGGTCATAGCGACAAAGTCCTAACAGTTAAATTTAGTCAAAATGGTCAACTTTTAGCCAGTGGTGGCGGCGAAAATGACAAAACGGTAATTATCTGGAATCTGGGAGAAAAAAGCAGTATTACCTTAAAAGGTCATTCCGATTGGTTTGGAGGTATTTTATCGGTAGATTTCGGCAGTAATAACAAATTTTTAGTCAGTGGCAGCAAAGACAAAACTATTAAAATCTGGGATATTAAAAGAGGTACAGAGGTAAAAACTCTCAGCGAACATAGTGATCATATCAATTCAGTTACTGTTAGTCCTAATAATCAACTATTAGGGCTCTTCGTTACTTGTTATGGTTCGATAGGGGGGCATAAATCAACAAAATCTTTATCTGGTAAGGGATTTAATTGATTAGTTCGCTTTAGATAAAAAACAATTGACAAAAATCGCCCAATGTCTTTCTCTATAAGGGTTCCATCCCTTATAACTCCCGTCTATTGCATAAGACAAACCGAAGAACCACTATTAGCCAGTGGTGGTGATGATAAAAGCTTAAAATTATGGGATTTAAAAGCAGGAAAAGCGATTATTTCTATTCCCCATCCCCAGAAAATCTATTCCGTTTGTTTTAGTCCCGATGGTCATTATATCGCCACGGCCTGCCAAGATAAAATCGTGAGAGTTTATGGCACTTCCGAACTACAATCTTTAGCAAGTTGAACAATCTTTGAGCGCACCGGATGCTTATCGGTGTCTAATTATCTACTGGAGATCGCTGCCGGTCTGTTCTTCTCGGAAGTAAAGCTGATATAATTGACAGCTAGGCTGGGCTAGGTCGCCTTTTAACTGAATTAAACCCATACTTTCCAGTTTATAGGCAGTAATCGGCTCTAATCGCGCTCCCTTATCGGAAGAATTAACCACTTCCCCCATCGCTGTCAATAATTCCGGCTGTTTTTGCAGATTATCCCAGTGATGACGCAGGTGTGCCGCATAAATTCCCCCTTGGGTAGCAGCATTAGGGAGAATATTTTTTTCCCCACGCACCCGCGCTTCCAGAGCCAAACGGCTAAGATAGGGATGACCAGCGACTAGAGCAATTAAATCCCCGATAAAACGCTGATTATCCTCATTTTTGGGCAATCCGTAGCTACTAGCCAAGTTTTCCAGTTGTTCGAGGCTAAAACCGGGTAATTTAATCGCGCGACCGACATTAAAGGGAGATTGATTAGCGTCCAATTGAATATAGATTTCCGTGGAATTAGCAATCGCTAACCGCAAATTCTGCCAGATTTCTAAATTATTAGCCTCTTCGTGCCAACAGCGCAAAAGCGGCAGAAAATCCCTAGCGATGTCGGGATACTCGAAAATTCTGTCTAAATTATCTAGGGCCAAAAAGAGCGGCCCGTTAATCTGTTCCAAAAGATAGGACTGAAAATAGGTTTGACAACTGATTAAACTGCCAAATAGTTCCTCATCCCAATATTCATCTAATTGAGGCTTTAAACCCAATTCTCGGCTAACATTGGCCGAAAACCAGCGACAAAATCGGTCTAAACTGGCAAACATCGCCTTTTCTGCCACTTGACAATTGATATAAACTGTGCTATGTCCCCAACTATCTGCCTGAGCGAGCAGATGTTTAAGCAGAGAAGTTTTACCGGTCTTTTCAGGGGATTTAATGCGAATGAGTGACCCTGGACGATTAATTTCTTGATAACAGTCGCTTTCGACGGGAGGGCGGCTAATATAAGTATCTATAACTGATTTTTCTGCTAGTATCGGGGTGGGGTGATTTTTCCATTGAGGATATTTGATATCTTTGAACCATTCTCGGAGGATTTGGAACTTACCCGGCCCTTTACTACCTAATTCTAGTTCGGGACAGCCATTATCTTTATCTGCCGAGAAATAGCTATAGATTTTAGTCATTTGTTTTTTATAGGTTTCATGGCTGGCAGCCTCAGCCATTTCCCAAATTTCCTCATCCGGTTTGCGCCAATTTTCGTAGGCAAAACGAACTAAAAAAATCTCCTTTAATTTGCCTTGAACACCGTATTCTCTAGCTAGATGTTTGAGAAACTCGTCCCATCCCTGTGGTTTCATCCCGTTCTACTTTATTCTACTTATATTCCCTTTTTTTCCATGTTAACCCCTTTTTCCCTCTTGGCAATGGGACTGACATCCGAGAAGGAAGGCCTTATGGTAAAAGTAGGTCAATTACCTGATGGTGTCTAAGGGAGTAAAACCATGAAAATCTCGTTAACCTTTTTTGTTGTGGCCTCCTTGCTGTTAGGTTCAATTCCTCACACTTTAGCGGTTAATAGTCAAGATAACCATTTTGACCGTTCCTCTTGGCCGCTAATTTTACAAAACCGTGACTGTAAGGGTGATAAGGACGATAATTGCAATTAGTCCTGATTATCTCGGTTAAGGTTGTTAGTCTATATCCCCCACCGATGAAAAAATCGTGGTCGGGATTTTTTTTATGAAGTCGCCTGTAATTCCTCTAAACGTGCTAAAACTTCGGCACTGTGAATGGCAGGATTTACCCCTAAATAAATCTCTTTTAAAATCCCCTGCGGATCGATAAGATAGGTATGACGTAGGGAAACATAACCCATCCAAGAACCATAAGCTTTACTAACATCTCCGGTAGTATCTGCCAGCAAGGGAAATTTTAACCCCTCCGAGTCACAAAATTCCGCATGAGAATCGACATCATCGGCACTTACCCCTAAAACTTGCGTATTTTTAGCCATATATTTCGGCAAATCCTGCTGAAAACGCCGCGCTTCTAGGGTACAGCCGGGGGTAAAATCCTTGGGATAAAAATATAAAACTACCCATTTACCCCGATAGTCCGATAGGGAAATATTCCCTTCTCCCGTGTTAGTCGGTAGGGTAAAATCGGGTGCCGGTTGATTTAAAGGGGGTTGGGGGCCACCTAAAGCGTTAGCATCGGGAATAAGGGCAAAAAATGCCAGAATTACTGCAATTAAAAAACTCAACAGTTGACGACGAGACATAATCAGTTATCAGTTATCAGTTATCAGTTATCAGTTATCAGTTTCTTGGTGTGATAAGTTTAACCTAATACGGGAGCGATCGATCTTTGTGTCCTTTCCCTCGTTCCTGTCACACTGGGAAAATCAACTGTCACTCTAGCTTAATATTCTTTACATAACTTGACAAGGAAAGGGCAAGGTAAAGGGGGAAAATAGATCGAGCTTGTCTTCATCTGCCTAACGATCATGTCTATTGTCACCCTTAACCCCCTTCAATCCCATCAAGATTTAGTCATCGATCCAAGTAAAATCACGGGATTACGGGGAAAAATCACTATCCCCGGCGATAAATCCATATCCCATCGTTCCCTGATGTTAGGAGCGATCGCCGAAGGAGAAACCGTTATTCATGGGTTATTATTGGGCGAAGATCCCCGCAGTACCGCTAGTTGTTTTCGTGCCATGGGTGTGGAAATTTCCCAACTCAACAGCGAGAAAGTAATCGTCAAAGGTAGGGGTTTAGGCAATCTTGAGGAACCCTTAGAAATCCTCGACGCGGGCAATTCCGGCACGACGATCCGCTTAATGTTAGGATTATTGGCTGGTCATCAGGACCGTTTTTTTGTCGTTACCGGCGATGCTTCCCTGCGATCGCGTCCCATGTCCCGGGTGGTGAAACCCCTCAAGGAAATGGGGGCGCAAATTTGGGGCAGAAAAGCCAATTCTTTGGCTCCTTTAGCCGTTTCTGGGGAATATCTGCAACCGATCCACTACTATTCTCCCGTTGCTTCTGCACAGGTGAAATCCTGTCTTCTTCTCGCAGGACTGTTAACGGAGGGGAAAACCACGATCACGGAACCCGCTTTATCTCGCGATCACAGTGAACGGATGCTGCGCGCTTTTGGGGCGAATATTGAGGTGGATGGGGAGACTAATAGCGTCACGGTGACGGGTTATCCCACTTTAACCGGACAAACGGTGATCGTCCCAGGGGATATCAGTTCGGCAGCTTTTTGGTTGGTAGCGGGGGCAATCGTGCCTAATTCCGAGTTATTAATCGAAAATGTGGGAATAAACCCGACTAGAACTGGAGTTTTACAGGTTTTACAGGCAATGGGGGCAGATATCACCCTCGAAAATCAACGGGTGGTAACGGGGGAACCAGTGGCGGATCTGCGGGTGAAATCCAGTCAACTACAGGCAACCACGATCGCTGGTGAGATTATACCCCGTCTGATCGATGAAATTCCGATTTTGGCAGTAGCGGCGGTTTTTGCCCAAGGAACGACAATTATCAAGGATGCTGAGGAATTACGGGTTAAGGAAAGCGATCGCCTGACGGTGATGGCCAACCAACTCGATCGCCTAGGGGCAAAAGTAAGGGAATTACCCGATGGTTTAGAGATTACCGGCGGTACGGGCCTATTCGGCACGGAAGTGGACAGTTTTACCGATCATCGCATTGCCATGAGTCTAGCGATCGCTGCCCTCAATTCCCGTCAACCCACCACTATCCATCGCGCTGAAGCGGCCGGCATTTCTTACCCCGATTTCTTTAGCACCTTAAAGCAAATTTGTCAAGAGTAGAAATATTAAGTTTTTCTGCGAACGGGCGAGGAGTAACTGATAAAATTGCAGGATAAATCACAGAGTAGTGGGCTGCCTGTGTGATAATCAAGTTCATCGATCGAGGTAGCGGAAAATAGAAGCGTCCCTCATTCAAATTTCCCTGAAAAATATCTCCCTATCTACCCCACCCCCGTCTTCTCTTCCCCACCAATAATGGAAATCATCGCCCAATTAGAGAAAGTTTCCTATATTTATCCCGAATCCTCCAATCTAGTGCTTAAAAATATCTCTTTAGCAATTCATCGAGGAGAATTTTTAGGTATTATCGGGCCCACAGGTGCGGGAAAAACTACTCTCTGTTTAACTCTTAACGGTATTGTCCCCCAATTTTACGGAGGACGTTTTTTTGGTTATGCAACAGTAGCCGGTTTAGACACTTTAACCCATCCCGTTAGCACCTTGGCCCGCTATGTGGGGGCAGTATTTGAAGATCCCGAAACGCAACTTTTAGCCACTTCTATAGAAAATGAAATCGCTTTTACCCTAGAAAATTTACGGCTACCGCGAGAGGAAATTAAAGCGCGTATTCCCAAAGTTTTAGCGGCAGTCCGGTTAGAGGGAATGGAAAAAAAATCCCCGGGGGAATTATCGGGAGGACAAAAACAACGATTAGCGATCGCCGCCGCTCTCGCAGTTCAGCCCGCTTTGTTAATTCTCGATGAACCCACCTCCCAACTGGATCCGGTGGGATCCCAGGAAGTTTTCGCCACGATTAAGGAATTAAATCGCCATCTCGGTGTCACCATTGTGATGGTCTCCCACGCGGCCGAGGAAATGGCCGAATATGCCGATCGCCTGGTACTATTAAGGGAGGGTGCGATCGAAGCTATGGGAACCCCAGCAGAGATCTACTCCCAAGTACAACTTTTACAGGAAAATGCCCTGCGTCCCCCGCAGGTGGCCACTACTTTTGCCTTGATCGAGCAGAAAATCGGGGCGGTCGAGTCGATTCCTGTCACCCTAGATCGCAGTTTTGCTGGTTTAAACGAGCTTAAATCCTTTTATCATCATCTTACCCCAACCCCTCCCTTATCGTCGGTTTGTGACCCCTTAAACCCCCTACTGAGGGTTAAAAATCTCTGTCATACCTACCCCGATGGTACTACCGCTTTGTGGGATGTGTCCCTCGATATTGCCGAAGGGGAATATCTGCTGATTATCGGTCAAAATGGTGCAGGAAAAAGCACTTTAGTCAAGCATTTTCTCAATCTTCTCTCGGCAACCACCGGTCAAGTTATGATTGACGGACGTTCGACCAGTAGCTTTTCTGTCAGTGATTTAGCCCGATCGATCGGTTATGTAGCCCAAAATCCCGATAATCAGATTTTTAACACCACTGTGGAGAAAGAAGTATCATTTGCCCTGACTAATCTCGGTTATTCTCCAGAAATCATTATCCAACGCACGGAAGCAAGTCTAGAAGCCATGGGACTGCTAGAATATCGCTCCTATCATCCTCTCTCCTTACCGAAAGGCGATCGAGCGCGGGTAGTGATTGCGGCAATTTTAGCCATGGAACCGCGTATAGTGGTCTTTGATGAACCCACCACCGGCCAAGATTACCAAGGAGCTAAGGCAATTTTAGAGGTGAGTCGTCAATTACACCAGATGGGCAAAACCGTGATTGTGATCACCCATCACCTCTATTTAATGCCAGAATACGCCGAAAGAGTAATTATTATGGGTCAAGGAACTATCCTTTTAGATGCCCCAATCCGGCAAGCTTACCATCAAACCGATCTCTTAGCCAAAACCTATCTAACTCCACCCCAAGCAGTTTTATTAGCACAAAAATTAGGACAACTTTCTGGTTATCCTAATTCTCTTTTAACTCCCCAGGAAATTGCCGATTGTTTTCAGAGGATTTAGCCTTGAGGCTATCTAGGGTTTGCTGAATAATGGTAAAACCCTTTTAAAATAAGGCTTTTGACCTGTTAAAATCCGATGTTCATGCTGCGAAAATAGGATTGGGATATTCAAAAACCTTGCATTATCATTCTTTAAGTACAGAAACTGGTACAAAAAAAGAGGACAACAAAGCCTGAAACGACCGACTCCTGACTCCTGACTCCTGACTCCTAACCCCACCAACAAACTTTTTGCTGCAACCCCTATTTAACTTTTTCTAAGATCAACTTCGATCGCTTAACATTATCAGGTACAGGAATCGGATAATCGCCATTAAAACAGGCAGTACAGAAGGTTTTCGGATCTTCCTTCGTTGCTGTTAACATCCCATCTTGACTGAGATAAGCTAAACTATCCACCCCGATTTGTGCCTGAATTTGGGCCACCGATTTAGTTGCCGCAATTAATTGCTCTTGATTGTCCGTATCAATACCATAAAAACAAGGATGAGTCACCGGAGGAGAAGATATTCTCATGTGAACTTCTCTTGCTCCCGCATCGCGTAAAGCTTTAACTAATTTCCGGCTAGTGGTTCCCCGCACGATCGAATCATCAACAATAATAACTCTTTTTCCCTGTAAAACATCCTTTAAAGGATTCAATTTCATCTTAATTCCCGACTCTCTCATGTGTTGGGTTGGTTGAATAAAAGTCCGTCCCACATAACGATTTTTAATCAATCCTTCCGCGTAGGGAATATCAGAAATGCGCGAAAATCCGATCGCCGCTGGAATACCCGAATCGGGAACTCCCATCACCATATCTGCTTCTACCGGCGACTCTTTAGCTAATTGTTCCCCCAAACGTACCCGATAAGTATATAAAGATTCCTCGTGAACAATGCTATCGGGACGAGCAAAATAAATCATCTCGAAAACACACAATTTTTTCTCCGGTTTCATGGCCCAATCCACCGAAGATAAGCCATCTTCACTAATCCAAACTAATTCCCCCGGCTGCACATCCCGCAGATAATCGGCCCCAATAATATCTAATCCGCAGGTTTCCGAAGCTAAAACATAACGGTGGGGATTGCCTTCTTCTTGCAAAATCCCAATTACTAAGGGTCTGACACCATTGGGGTCTCGCGCCCCGATAATTCCCGTCGGTGTGCCGATAACAAGGCTATAAGCCCCGCTACAATAGCTAAAGGCATCGATCGCCGCTTCTATCCAATCCTTGCCACTATCCACCTCCTGACCGATAGCGACGGCGATCATTTCCGAGTCGGTGGTGGTGACGAGATCGCAACCGCGCTTTTCTAATACATTTCTTAACTCAAAAGTATTGACTAAATTGCCGTTATGTGCTAGGGAAAGTTTACCCAAACGGGTTTCGATCACAGCAGGTTGGGCATTGGCCCGACGGCTAGAACCGGTGGTAGAGTAACGAGTATGACCGACGGCGTGAGTACCCGGCAAGGTTTTAAGGACAGTTTCGTTAAAAACTTGGGAAACTAAGCCCATTTCTTTGTAACAATGCACCGTTTCCCCGTCGTAGGTGGCAATACCTGCCGATTCCTGTCCTCGGTGTTGCAGGGCATAGAGTCCGAAATAGGTCAGTTTTGCTACTTCTTCCTCGGGGGCATAGAGTCCAAAAACTCCACAGGCTTCTTCAGGCTTATCGACGCGGTTCGGGGATAGGGATGAGTCGGGATGGCTAGACATGGGAGGGTTGGGGCTGCAGAATACTTTGGTAACAAAATCTTAACCGATCTTAATCTTCTTTTAACGATTTATTGATCAGCTATCAGCCTTTATTTATCGCTATAATTAGCCATCTTATCTAGCTGACGGCCTCAAGATTACAGTCTTCTTTCGATCGCTTTTGACCAAACTTGCTGTATAGTTTCTAGACTAACATCGATCGCCGGTTGTTTATTCCGGTCAAGAATTAAAAGATTATCGCTTTTTTCGCTAACTTTGCCGGTTATTTGCCAATAGTCTCCCAATTGTGTCTTTAGATATTCTTCCCAATCTTGCCGATTTTCGGGGGAAACGGAGACAATAATGCAACTAGCTAATTCCCCGAATAACACCGCGTCAAAACGGCCTTGATGCTGCCAAGAAAGGTCAATTTCTGCCCCTAATTGGCCACTAATACAGCATTCTGCCAGAGCAGTGGCTAAACCTCCCTCCGCGCAATCGTGGGCAGATTTCAGCCAACCGGCGCGAATTCCCCGACGACAGGCCGCTTGTACCTTTCTTTCTAACTCAAAATCAATTACCGGCGGTTTTCCCGTCACCAAACCGTGAATAACGGCTAAATATTCGGAAGCGCCGATAGTTGGCAAGGAAAAACCCAAAATATAGATTAAATCCCCCGCTTTTTGCCAACCTTGGCCGCAAATTTGCCCGATATCCGGCACTAATCCCACCATCCCAATCACGGGAGTCGGATAAATAGACTGGGGGCTGCCAGCTGCATCAACGGTTTCGTTGTACAAAGAGACATTACCCCCAGTCACCGGTGTATTCATTTCCCGACAAGCTTCAGCAATACCCTGACAAGCAGTGGCTAATTGCCAATAACCGATTGAATTCTCTGGACTTCCGAAATTGAGATTATCCGTGACAGCAATGGGGTCGGCACCAACACAACTAAGGTTTCTGGCCGCTTCCGCCACGGCCAACTTAGCTCCGTTATAGGGATCAAGATAAACATATCGCGGATTACAATCTGTAGTCGCCGCTACACCTCGCCGAGAATTGGCGGGATTAGCACCCAGAGGACGCACGCGAATCACGGCCGCATCGGCCCCTCCGGGGAGAATAACGGTGTTATTCTGGACTTGATGATCATATTGACGATAAATCCAGCGTTTTGAGGCAATCGAGGGACTATCCAGCAGTTTTAATAAAATCTCGTTATAGGATTCGGGAATAGGAATCGTGCTATCTTGCCATAATTGAGCTTTTTGGGCGTATTCTGGCGGTTCTGTTAGTAATTCCCGATGATAAATCGGAGTATTATCCGCTAGGGCCGTGGCAGGAATTTCGGCGGCAATTTCCCCTTTAAATAATATACGGACGATCGGTTCTGCAATTACCTGGCCAGCGACCACAGCCTGAAGTCCCCAACGATGGAAAATCTCGATTAATTCGCCTTCTCGTCCCGATGCTGCCACAAATAACATTCTTTCTTGGGATTCCGACAGCAGATATTCGTAGGGAACCATCCCGGTTTCCCGGACGGGGATTTTATCGAGATCTAATTCAATTCCCACCCCTCCCTTGGCCGCCATCTCGGAGGTAGAACAGGTGATCCCCGCGGCCCCCATATCCTGGGCCGCCACCACCGCGCCGGTCTTAAATGCCTCTAAACAAGCTTCTATCAGGGATTTTTCCAGAAAAGGGTCGCCCACTTGCACCGCGGGCCGGTCATCCATAGATTTATCGGTTAATTCGGCGCTGGCAAAACTCGCCCCTCCCATACCGTCGCGGCCGGTGGTAGAACCAACGTATAAAACCGGGTTTCCCAGGCCTTTTGCCCCAGATTTAACGATTTCCTCGGTTTCCATTAGCCCTAAAGCCATGGCATTAACGAGGGGATTGCCATTGTAGGCATTATCAAAGTATATCTCACCGCCCACCGTGGGAACGCCCACACTATTGCCATAATGACTTATTCCTTCCACGACTCCGGCAAAAATGCGCCGATTGCGGGCATCTTGCAAGTTACCAAAACGAAGGGAGTTGAGGATAGCAATGGGCCGGGCCCCCATGGTAAAAATATCCCGCAGGATGCCTCCAACTCCGGTAGCGGCACCTTGGAACGGTTCCACCGCAGAAGGATGATTATGGGACTCGATTTTAAAGGCTAATCGCAATCCATCGCCTAAATCCACTACTCCGGCATTTTCCCCCGGTCCGACGAGAATTTTTTCGCCAGTGGTGGGGAATTGTTTGAGCAGCGGCCGGGAGTTTTTATAACAGCAGTGTTCCGACCACATCACGCCAAACATTCCTAATTCGGCTTTGTTGGGGTGTCTTCCCAGTCTTTTGACTATTTCTTCGTATTCTTCGGGTTTGATGCCTTCTGAGGCAATTTCTGCGGCAGTGAAGGGGGTAGTCATGGGACAATGCGATCAAGGGACAAGATTTATTGTATAACGTCTGATGAGATCGAGTTATACTGCTTAGTGAAAGACAAAAAAGTTAAAAAGGTTTGCGCTAGTAAAGTTAAGCTAAAGACATAGTTTTATGATCAGTGGGAACGAAACTATGGCAGTAGAAACAGCTTTATCAATGAAAGCCTTATACGATCAGGATTTTGTTCTCTGGGCTTCAAAAACCGCCGAACTTTTAAAGCTAAAAAAGTTTGATGAGGTGGACTGGGAAAATCTGATCGAGGAAGTGGAGTGCATGGGGAAAAGTGACAGACGGGCTGTAGAAAGTTTATTAACCCAGCTTATCGAACACCGGTTTAAGTTAGCTTATCACAAATCGGAACGGGAGCGAGAACGCAACGTCTGTAACTGGGTAGGAGAAATCGCCAGTTTCCGAACTCAACTAGGAGAGTGGCTAGAAACCACTACTCTCAGTAACCATGCGCGGGATTATTTTCAAAAAGCCTACTCGAACGCTCGAAAAATCCTAATACAAGCGAAAACCGTCACTGGCGATGCGATTCCTGTCGAGCCTCCTTTCTCCCTCGAACAGGTATTAGATGGGGAGTGGTTCCCGATTGATATCGATCATTACTTCGACGTATAAGAACAAAAAAGTTAAAGATGAATATTAAAGTTATTGTTTGGCAAGAGGATGATTTATGGTGTGCCACCGTTCCAGCTTTCCCCAGTTGTCATACTTGGGGAAAAAGTATATGAGAAAATCTATCCAACTGCTAAACTAGAGGCATCTTTTTCGCTGACACTGTGGGAAAGTTCCCCGTCAATGGTCACTACGCGATCGCTCAAGCCTTGAAACTGTCCGATAATTGGTTTTAGGTATTGTTCTAGATTAATGGCTACTTTGGCCATTTTGATCGCTTCTTGTTCCAGATTATCTAACTCCAGCTGCAGCTGATACACTTGTTTATAACCGTTCAACTTACCGATCATTTTCGAGAAAACCTGTTTTTGTGTATCCTGATACTGTGTAGAGATGAGGAGTAATTATTTATGGAAGCTGGCGGTTCACAACGAGGGATTTCCCCAACTCTGCGGCAAAGTGGTATCGGTTTAATGTTACTGGCATCGGGGGGAATACTAATCTGGTTTGTCACCTGGTTAAGTAATTTTAGCTTCGGGGGACGCAGTTATCGAGCCAGCTTCCTTTTTCCTAATGTGGGTGGCATGATGGTGGGAACCCGCGTCGGTTATCGGGGAGTGAGAATCGGGCAAGTGACGGCAATTACCCCAGAACCAGAGGGAGTCGCCGTAGAAGTGGAGATTTCGCCAGCAGATCGCCTAATTCCCAGTAATTCCCTCATCGAAGCCATTCAATCCGGTTTAGTCGGTGAAACCACGATCGATATTACTCCCCTGCAAGCTTTACCCGTCGGTGGTGTTAAAGAACCCCCTTTGAGTCCTAACTGTAATGGGGAAGTGATTATCTGTAACGGTTCCCGTTTACAAGGGCAATCGGCGCTAAATGTCAATACCCTGATCAGATCTTTACTGAGAATTTCTAATCTAGTTAGTGATCCCGATATGGTGGCTGGATTTCGTTCCTTCACCCAACGCGCTGCCAATGCCTTGGGGGGACTCGATCGCTTTAGTGGTGAGGCAACCACCGCTTTAAGCGAGGTACGTCGCAGCGGTACTCTAGGTAAAGTTAATTCGGGTATGAGATCCCTAGAATCCTTACCGCAAGTATCCGGTTCCCTCGATCGCCTTTCTAGTGATCTTTCCGGTGTCGGGGGATTGAGTCAGGAAGCGACTACTTTACTGAGAAGTTTACAGGGAAGTGGCGGCCTGAGAAATTTAGACGCTACCCTAGTAGAGGCCCGAAAAACGCTGCTTTTGGTGGGAGAAACTACCGAAGAACTGCGGGTTTTTTTGGGAGCTAATCAAAATCGTTTAATTGCCACTCTCGATAGTATCAAAACTACCAGCGATCGCCTACAAACTACTCTCGCTGCTTTGGATCCGATTCTGACACAAGTGCAGAAAAGCCAAATTATCGACAATTTAAACACTATTTCGGCAAATGCTGTTAAATTAAGCGAAAATTTGGGAAATTTTACTGCTTATCTCTCCGATCCTGCCACTGTTGTCACCCTACAGCAACTCCTCGACTCCTCTCGCGCTGCTTTTGCCAATCTTCAGAAAATCACCTCGGATGTGGATGAAATTACTGGTAATCCGCAACTGCGACAGGAAATTATCCGCTTAATTCAGGGTTTAAGTCGTTTGGTTTCTTCTAGCGAACAACTACAGCAGGAATTCGCCCAAGGTCAAGCAATGACAAGAATGGCCGCCCAAATTGCGACAATAGCCCCAAATCCCGCCCCTAATACCCCAGAAAAAGACCCTAAGAAACCTGAATCTGAGTAGCAGAATTTGGGGTTAGGGGTTGGGAAAAAAGTCCGAGCATTTGTACTAAATTTTTCAAGTCCCAGTTTCAATAAACAACAGTTTGCTTAATTTTTTGTCATAGCTAAATGAGGAATTTCTTCACCATGTTGACGATAACTTTCTTTAACGCCTTCCCAAGCTAAAATTAATTGATTGAGTGCTGTTTGAGGGCGATCAGCAAAAGCAGAAATGCTAGGAATTTCTACTAAGTATGCTATCCAATCTCCCTCCTCATCTTGGAAGATGGCCAATTCAAGTCTGAATTGCATCACTGTCTGATCTACCTTTATAGAATACCTCATTCGGGGTACGATAGTCAAGACATTTTCGAGGACGATTGTTAATCAAGTTTACGGCTCTTTCCACCTCCTCTGGCTTAACGATTTTAAAATTCGTTCCCTTGGGGAAAAATTGTCTTAACAGTCCATTGGTATGCTCGTTTAATCCCCTCTCCCACGAATGATAAGGAGTAGCAAAATAAAAATCTGCTCCTAGTTTCTGACTCAACTCTTGATGTCCACAAAATTCTTTAACCTTGTCACAAGTAAAGGTTTTTCTTTGGTCAGGGTGAATCTCTTGAAAAAGTTTTTCTGTGACTCTATTGATTTCCGATGCGGTTTTGTTTTTGGCTAATCCTGCTACTAAAAATTTCGAGGCTTTATCTACATGAGTAACGAGAACTCCTAGATGATTGCCTCCAATCATTGTGTCACTTTCCCAATGACCGATTTCAGTTTTCTGGTCAGCAATTACTGGTCGCTCGCTGATATCTACACGCCCTGGAATCCCTCCACGCTTACTTTTTGCTCCGCCTCGACTCTTTCTTTGACAAAGCCCCCGGCGTAAATATTTCTGGTACTCTCCACATCCGTGATAGTTCTGATAGATCATTTGATAGATGGTTTCGTGACTGAGAGATTCTTGACTGGCTCTTTTCAGACGACCTGCTATTTGTTCGGGACTATGATAATCTTTCAATCCTTCTTTGACCAACTCTAAGGCTGACTCGCTGACATTTTTAAAGGGTTGTTTGGCATTTTTTCGCCTTGTCTCGCTTTGAGCTTGTGCTGTGTCAGGTAGATAGCAGCCAAGGGAACTTTGATTCCTTTTTAATTCCCGTGATATTGTGCTTTGATGACATCCGAGCCAGACGGCCATTTGCCGTTGAGATAAATTTCCCTCCTGACTAAGTTGGTAGAGCAAGTTTCTTTGTTCTATGTTAAGATGTTGAGGGCTTCGTTTTTGGGTCTGATTTGTTTTTGTTAATGATCAGACAGTACCTGATGAGCCTTTCTTTGACAACTCTTGAGGTTGATGCGTTTCATTTTTGAATTGGCGCTATTCAAAGGATAAATAAGGACAAGGAAAAAGCAGTTTCCTTCAATACTAGACAAATTTACCTCGCTTCTGAAAGAGATATTGAGGTTCGCTAAAAATGCCCAAAATACATCCTAAAAAACTTTTGGTAGAGGGAAGAGAAGACATGAGAGTGATTCCCGAATTAGCAGAAGCCCATGGCATCTCTTGGGGAGAGACAAAGGACACAGCTATTATCTATATTAAACCCTCTGATAGCATTGAGATTTTACTCGATAGCGATAATATTTACAACGAAATCAATGATAGTGGACTAACTCATTTAGGAATTATTATGGATGCACACCAAGAACCTAATAATCGTTGGAAAAGTTTATATAATGCCTGTTTACCAAATATACCTAACTTACCTCAAAATTTACCAGCAGAGGGATTAATTATAACTCTAGAATCGGGGATAAAATTCGGTGTGTGGATGATGCCCGATAATCAATCTAGAGGAATGTTAGAGACTTTTTTAGCCTATTTAGTTCCCGATAATAATCTTTGGCAATATACACAAAACAAGGTGATAGAGGCAAAACAACAAGGGGCAACCTATAGAGATTATCATCTAGATAAGGCTAATATTCATACCTATTTAGCTTGGCAAGATCCGCCGGGGAAACAACTTCACGATGCAGTAAAACAAAGAATACTTAATCAATCCCATCCCCAATCAGCAAATTTTTTGAGATGGTTACAGGAGTTATACGAGATTTGAGAGAACTATGGCTCCAGATGGGAATGACAGCCTCATAATATTTCTCTGTGCTTTATTAATTTTCTATATAGTTCATCTTGATTATCTACTAATAAGGAATTAGAGACTATTTGAGATGGCAATTGAGAAATACCATTTGACTTGACGACAAACTTAGTAATACTCAAAATTGCTGCAACGATAATGCCCGCTATAACTGTCTCAACTATTCCCACGTTAGTTTGAAACCCCTTTTTTAGTTGCACGCCTGACCATATTATACGGAAACTTTCTGTATATCACACCAAGTACACATTTAAAAAAAAATCTTTCCCTATATTACTCTCAAATAGAGCGATCGCAAGAAACTTTCCCAATAACACGACAATAAGTCTGTTATGCCGATTAGCACATTTTTTTATGAACCCTCCACCACTACCAGAGCAGCGATCATACTAATTTAAGAAGTAGATGATCTATCCCCAATTAAGTGCTAATCTGGCAGAGGATATTAGATCACCTAGACTTATCAACTTTAATGAATGAGTAGGGTGCGTTCCCCAAAATCGATCGGTGCAGTGGTAGAACTGACCTTAGGGAACGCACCCTACGGCTGCGGCAATAGCGATCGCACTATTTTCTTTCACTAAAATCGGGTTTTAACAGGTCAAAAGCCTTATTTTGAAAGGGTTTTACCATTATTTAGCAAACCCTAGGTAGGGTTTGCTGAAAAAGCTTTTCCTGGGGGCAGGGTGTGGGGTGTGGGG
>NZ_JADEVX010000309.1:0-2962 GCF_015207925.1 Microcystis sp. LEGE 00066
CTACTGTACTTTTAGCTTGGGCGGCAATTATATCTGAGGGGTGAAAATAGGGGGAATTCCAAAAGTCGTAGGTGGCACTCGCTGCGGCTAGATTTCCCGAAGCTTGTGGCACACTTGTACTAGGTTGGCTGGCCAAGTTTTCTACGATACTGATTAACCTTTTCTTTCTTCTGGTGTCCCCTAGGTCTGCATATTGTAATTCTTGGGCTGCCCATTTCTCCATTTTTTTGCTTACCTCCACCTTAATTCCTTCTTTCAAAACTATACCTATCAATCGTTTCCCCTTTTTTTAAGTTTCTTCTCTTTTTGTTAAGAAAGATCTGACTAATGGATAGCCCTTAATCAAGGGGTTGGGACTAGCGATGATTTTCCAGTCGGAACAGTTTACAATAAGATTTGTAAAGAATTATCAATAATTATGAGCGAAAAAGTTGTCCTGATTGTCGGTGCTACGGGGGGTATAGGTGCCACTTTAGCGCGTAAACTAGCTGTTAATGGTCATAAACTCGTATTAGTGGCCAGAAATGCCGATAATTTATCTAATTTAGCCAGTGAGTTGCCTTGTCCCTCGTTAATTGTACCGACGGATATCACTAATCCGACTCAGGTGGAAACTTTGATGGAAAAAATTGTCTCCCATTACGGCCGGTTGGATGTGTTGGTTAATGCGGCCGGAGCCGGTGTGATGAAACAATATAATAAAATCACGCCGGAAGATTTAGATAAAATGCTCGACCTCAATCTGAAGGGGAGTTTTTATACTTGTCAGGCTGCGGCTAATGTGATGAAGGAAAATAAGGCTGGTCATATCTGTAATGTGGTGGGAATTTTGGGTAAGCATTCTATGGCTATGGCTGCCGCTTATTGTGCTTCTAAGTACGGGGTAGTCGGTTTTAGTAAATGTTTGGCCGATGAGTTAAAACGCTATGGTATTAAAATGACTTTATTCTATTTTGGTGGTGTCGATACTCCTTTTTGGGATCAGGTGAGCTTAAAAGTTGATCGCAATAAAATGTTAACCGCTCAAACTGCCGCCGATGCTATCTATTTTGCCATGAATGCTGAACCCCAAGCTGTCCCGATGGAAATTAATATTCAACCCGATAGTCATCTCTTTTTTTAATCCTCAGGAGTCAGGAGTTGGGGTTTTAGGGTTTTAGGGTGTTGGGTTATTAGTTGAAATTCCCCTATCTCCCCACTTCTTCATTCCCCACTTCATAATTCATAATTCATAATTCCTAACACTCAACCACTTTTTTGACTTTACTTATGTTTATTGATCATATTCATTTTTATGTAGAATCGGCCAAAAAATGGCGAGATTGGTTGGTGCGGGTGATGGATTTTCAGGCGATCGCAAGTTTAGTTAATCTCCATACGCACACGGAAATAGTTGGCAATGGCATCCAAAAAGATAAAACTAAACAGATTATTTTTATCTTATCTTCTCCTTTAAATTCTCTCAGTCCCGTGGCGGAATTTTTAGGTAAATATCCTGAAGGGGTGGCGGATGTAGCTTTTCAAGTGGAGGATTTAGACAGTTTAGCTAGGAGAATTAAACAGGATATTTTTATTCAGGAAACTGCTTTTTCTAGGGGTAAGATAAAAAGCTGTCAAATCTCTAGCATTGCTAATCTCAAACATACGTTAATTGAAAGACAGGGAATCACGCCAATTTTAGCCGATCCTAATCTGATTGAGTATGATAGCAAGGAACAATATAATCAGGATATTCTGGCAATTGATCATTTAGTTTTAAATGTTTTTCAGGGAAATTTAGAGTTAACAGCAAATTGGTATGAGGAAAATTTAGGCTTTAAAAAAAGGCAAACTTTTACTATTAAAACGGAGCGTTCTGGTCTTTATTCTCAGGTACTTGTTCACCCCAAAACTGAATTAAAATTACCAATTAATGAACCAGATAGTAACAGTTCTCAAATTCAAGAATTTTTAGATATTAATCAAAAATCTGGCATTCAACACATTGCTTTAAAAACAGAAAATATTTTAAGATTAACTCAAAAATTAAAAGAAAGGAAAGTAGAATTTCTATCAGTTCCCAACAGTTATTATCAACAAATTGACTATCAAAAAAAAGATTTTAATATTGCTGATTGGGAATGGTTAGAAATTAAAAAACAGGAAATTCTCATCGATTTTGAAGAAAATAGTTATTCCCTATTAGAAAAGCCGACTTTACTGCAAATTTTCACTAAACCAATTTTTTCCCAGCCGACTTTCTTTTTTGAATTAATCGAGCGCCGTCATGCCGCTAGAGGTTTTGGAGAAGGCAACTTCCAGGCCCTATTTGAAGCGATCGAACGGGAACAAATACAGCGAGGAACTTTAGATTAGAATCAGAAAAGCGAGCATTTTTCCCGTCAGACTAAGTAGGTAGGTGTTAAAAGTTTTGGCTCTTCGGTTTGTGTTATGCGATGAACTGGGTTTATAGGGGATGGAATCCTTATGTAGAAAGGCATTTGGCGATTTTTGTCAATTGTTTTTAACCTAAAGCGAACTCATCAATTAAGTCTCTTGCCAGATAAGGATTTAGTCAATTTATGCCCCCCTATCGAACCATACCAAGTAACGAAGAGCCAAAGTTTTCAGACACCCCCCTTATCAAGCTATCCATTAGTCAGATCTTTCTTAACAAAAAGAGAAGAAACTTAAAAAAAGGGGAAACGATTGATAGGTATAGTTTTGAAAGAAGGAATTAAGGTGGAGGTAAGCAAAAAAATGGAGAAATGGGCAGCCCAAGAATTACAATATGCAGACCTAGGGGACACCAGAAGAAAGAAAAGGTTAATCAGTATCGTAGAAAACTTGGCCAGCCAACCTAGTACAAGTGTGCCACAAGCTTCGGGAAATCTAGCCGCAGCGAGTGCCACCTACGACTTTTGGAATTCCCCCTATTTTCACCCCTCAGATATAATTGCCGCCCAAGCTAAAAGTACAGTAG
>NZ_JADEVX010000076.1:0-20414 GCF_015207925.1 Microcystis sp. LEGE 00066
GTAATTTTTGAGGAAGATAAAAGCGAGATAAGTGATTTTCAAGCGGCCAGCAATTGGTCAATTCTCACAACCATAGGATTGAATCTTTTCAGAGGTTTGGGTTTTCTCTCAATAACAGAGGGACAGATGTGGTTAGCTGAACGTTGGGAAAAACTGATAGTTTTATCGACGTAAGAAGCAGAAAAATTAGGTAAATTAACAGGATGTACTCTCAGACAATTTCAAGAGAGATAGGCTTTTAGTGGCTTGGGAACAGGCTTTATCAATCTATTCATAATAAATATTGGCAGAAGATTAAAGATTAGTTATTATGACTAACTCTTTTGATTAGAAAAAGATAAACTTGAGAATCTTCGGTCAAATTTATTGACTCAAAATCAGCTGTAATTAATTTAAATGAAACAGCCCTAGGACTAAGGGGGGATCTACCCTTATTAAGGGGAGTATCTGATAATTTTTAACGCCTACCTACTTAAAAATAAACTTGAGTCAACGTGAAAAAACTGTCCTAACTTTACAGCTTGTTTTTCTGTTATTATTTGTTGGCCAATAAGAATATCAGAAACTATTGTTTTTGAACCTAGTATATCTGATAAATCTTTTTCTTGTAAGTTGTTAGCTTCCATGAGTTCCCAGAGTATTGAATGGGGTTCTGATTCTTCAAGGGTATAATGATCTTGTTCGTACTTTTCGATTAAAGTCAAGAGTAAATTTAACAAAGTGGTTTCTTCTAGACTGCGATTTTCTCGATGAGATAAGGCCTCAGCTAGGTTAATAGCCTGTTCGTTTTCTGCCTCGTTTTCTATCACTTTTGGTAGATACTCGGCTAGTAACCTTCCGTAGGTATCACGGTTTAAAGTAAGGGTCATTTTTCCACTCATCTTTGTCATACTCCGCGTGAGTCAAAATGTACTTGATATAAATTACTTGGTCTTTGTAAACGATATCTACAATTAGACGATAGCGATTACCTTTGATATTAAAAACCGTGAAATTACCAACAGCTTCCGCTTGAGAATACACAGCTTGAACTTCAGCCAGGTTTTTCCACTCTGCTTTACTAGCAATTTTATACCAAGTATTAATGGCATTAACAGCATCGGCGTGTTTTCCGGAAAATTGCCGCAGTTTTGTACGGCTGATGATGTGCATATTCTTATTGATTTAGAATAGCTCTTGTATTCTAGTTTATCATAGCCTTATTTGCGCCACCAACCCGAAAACCAGCGCCACAGGAATTTCGTCGGGAATATCAACAGTGATTTGCTTGACACTCCCGTGGCTAAAAGCGAGAGATTCTTGGTTCCGCCGAGTTTCCTTAACCTAACAGGACGTATCCAACGGCCAATCGTCCACACGGATGAGAATATTGGCATCCAGAACGATTCTTTTCGTCATAGCAGAAAGCCTAACGCTCGCCTTCCCGGAGTTGACGGAATTCGCGAACGAGCGCATCTTCAGAAAGTCCCTGTTCGCGTAAAAGCGCATCCAACCTCTCGGCGGCGCGTTTTAACCCGTCGATCTCCGCTTCCGATGGCTCCGGTCGTGCCGGCAAGAAATAACCCACCGTCTGACCCTGGCAAGTGACGGCGATGGGAGTAGTAGAACTCAAATATTTGGCGAGATGATCCCGGAATTCTCCCATTCCGATTTTTTCTAGCATAGACTATTGCTTTTCCCGCTTGTGTACTGTTGTGTAGATAATTTTAGCAGAAAAATCTAACGGTAAAGAATCTTAAGTTAGCGTCAGAACATCTATTGCTGCCGCAAAAGTCGTTCGAGTAGGCTGGGTGCAACCCAAAAGCCAGCTTCTTGGAGACGTTCAAAGGTTACTCTTGAACTACTCTCAATTCCGTTGAGAGTAGTTCACTTCATCAGCTACAGCTTCAGGAATGACCACAAGCTCCTACAGTTCTTGTAGGAGCATAATTTGGTCAATTAAGAGCAGGTAGCAAATCGGAGAAGTGTCAGAAACAACTATCATTTCGCTCTGAGTTCTTTGAGAGTTTGCAAATCGCGTTCCAGTTCAATTTCATCATAATTCAGATAGACTCCCATCCGCTTTAAAAAGGCATGAGTTTCTAACCGAGAAGGTAATTGAAGGATGCGTCCAACTTCGGCCGTACTCAAGATACCGGCACGGTAAGCATCAGCAATAACCATTTCCAGCAGTTTATGAGCCAAATTATCGCCTGTTTGACCTAATCTCTGGGCGATTTCGTCGGGAATATCAACAGTGATTTTCATAAAATTATCGGAGTCGCTACCAGTTAGTTCTATCATAGGTGAAATAGATGGCTCTTCCAGTTTTTGTGTGGAAGGAAGAAGAATAGGGATAATTTGGGTGCATCTCAATTTGGTCGAAATATCTATAGGACATTTTGGGCGCACGCAGTTCGATAAACCCACTGACCACAGTGCGCCCCTACCATTGGTGTAATAATAGGATTGTAGGGGCGAATTGCATTCGCCCTCTTTGGTTTTTACAGTTTATTTTAAATAAATCAAGAGATTTAACCCCGGAATTGTGCGCGAGAGAGTCCAGAGAAGGAGAGTAATATAAAAGATGCCGATACCCCATTGATACCAAACTAAAAAAGAAACAATGGTGGGTAATTCTCGATCGCGAACTCGCCAATCATTAAAGCCTAATTTTAGCAAATTATTGAGACTTAAATCGTAATAATTTAACCAATTCCAACGCTTTTGCCAAGGAATGGGAGTATAACGATCGCGAAAGAGGGGAAATTCAGGAACCACAGGTAAACGGGTGATTAATAAGCGTAATTGTCGCATACTGCCATCTTGCAGAAAATAGGAACTATCCATTAAATCGTGATAGCGTCCCCGACGATAAAGTTCGATAATTAAAATTAGGGGTAAGGGGACAAGAATTAGGGCAATAGCTGTTAAAGTTAGTAGGGGACGACTGGCAGATTGCAGGATATTAAACACACCAGAAAGGGTGAGAATAATATAGCTAGTTACCATACAAAAGATTTCATAACGACTAGGAATTACTGGTTTAGGAGTGAGACGACGCACGCGATCGATTAACCAAAATAAACAGCCAAAATAGGCAAAAATTATGATTCCTGTACCAAAAACTAAACTAAAATTTGTACCATCTTGACTTAAGAGTAATAGTAAAGTAAGGAAAGAAGTATGCAGAAAATCAGCTACCCAAGTGAGGTTAATTAGGCGAATAACTGAGATATTATTCAGTTTTTGTTTTAACTGTTGTAATCGCAATTTTTCGGTTTTGTATTCAATTTGATTAGCATCGGCAATTTGTTCTAGGGAGCGAAAATTACGAACTAAATTTCTTAAAACTGTTTCATTTCCTGCTAGGTTTGGTAAATAAATTGCTTGACCAATTACTCCTCTATCTCCTAGTATTTTCGCTTTATCGGAATCAAAAGCTAATCCTGATACACTTAAATAACTATTGTTAGTAAAAGTGGAATTACTAAAATCTACCTGATCTAAAAGTTTCACATCTTGAAAACTAACCACACCATTAAAATAACTAGAACGGAAAGCACCTGATTTTTCAAAAGTGGCATTTCTAAAGGTTAATAAACTTAAAAATCTACTCTTAGAAAATAGCGGACGATCTCGCCATTGACTTTGGGAAAAATTAGCTTCTTTTTGCCAGAAAGTACGGGTAAAATCTGCGGGTTTATCGTATTTGGTTTGATCAAAATAAGCTTCGGCAGTAAAATGACTGCCATGGAAGTTAGTAATACTTTTAAAATGGGCCGTGCGAAATATGGCTTTATTTAAAAATTGACTTTGACTAAAATTTACATCTCCCATAAAATTGGCTTTTGTAAATTTTGCCACCCTAGCAAAACGCGATTCTACCCAATTACTTTCACGACTAAATTTTGCTGCCATTGCTTCGACAATTTGCAGAAAAAAAGTCTTAGAAAAGTCCACTTCTCCCATAAATACGGTTCCCTGCAACTTCACCGGTCCACGAAATACTGTGACATTAAAAACCGGTTCATCGCTATCGAATAAAAAATTTTCGTCCTGTTGTAATAACTGTTCTTCCGTGGGTGATAACAAGGTAGCAAGGGCCACTTTTGTTAAAGGAGTCGGTAAACCCAGACGGGAAGCGATAAAATTGCCTTGAATTAAGGAATTACTAAAATCTAAACCTAAGGGTTGTTTAGCGCGATTAATTTGACCTTGAATCTGTTGATAAAATTGTTCTTGTAGTTCTTTATTTTCATCGCGGATATCGATAACTAAATTGGCTAAATCGATAGTAGTCATCCCTTCTTTAAGGACGGGTGCGCTTAAACGTTCCTGCAATAAAGTTACTGTTAAAGGAACTCTATCCACTACTGCCAAACTAGGGAGAGAATGTAAACAGAAAAACAGAAAAACAATGATTAGTAACCAGCAGCTTTTCAACAACGCACCCACGACAGTTATTTTCCTAAACAAGCTTGGATAGCCATTTCTAAGTCCTCTTGGTTTAAATCGGTGATAACAAAGACTTCCTGAACACTTTTTCCTGTCCTCGCAATCAGCTTAAAACCACCACGAATTGGCACTGATATCCGCAATTGTAACCGCGGACAATGACCTTTTGAGCGAGAAAGTACCCCCGGGGTGACAGTGGTGATTCCTTGATAGGTAATTAACTTTTCTAATACCGCAATCAACCCCGGTATATGAGTAGAATGATTCCAAACTAAGCGACCATTATTCATAATTATACGGCTTCTAGGGGAGCCATGGTTAATCCTTCCCGTCGCAATTGTTGGTGATAAAGTTCCGCTGGTTCTTGGGGACCGGTCCAGACAATTGCTTGTCCTTGGTAGTGAACTTGATTAGTTAATTCCCAAGCTCGATCGGTGGTCATATCCGGGATATATTTAATTAAACAATTGACCACATGATCGAAGGTGTTAAAGTCATCGTTGAGAACAATAACTTTATAGTTGGGATAAGTCTTTTTGACCCCTTGGGTGGACTTATCTAAGGTGGTACTAGGTGCGCTGGCCATAGAAGTTACAATAGGTTAAGGTTTTGGCGGTTAAATTCGAGCATTTTGACAACAATTAAGCGGCAAAAGCCACAGAATTATTCTTCAAAACTTGGTGATAGTAATTTAATAACTGTTTGGTGGCCGCTTGCCATGCCCATTTTTCCGCTTCTAAACGCGCATTTCGTCGTAATTCCTCTCTTTCTGCCTTGGCGGTTAGTAATCTTTGGGTGGCACTAATTAAACCCTTTTCATCCCTAGGATCGAAGAGATGACCATTAACTCCATTGGTGACAATATCGGGAATTCCCCCCGAATTTGCCGCTACTACCGGACAACCGGCAGCCATGGATTCTAAGAGGACTAAACCGAGGGTTTCTGTGCGTGAGGGAAAAAGAAAAGCATCTGCGGAAGCAAAAGCAGAGGCTAATTCTAACCCCTGTAAATAACCGACAAAATGGGTATTTGTGTCGGCAAAATGACTTGTTAAAGCTTCCCGATGGGGACCGTCTCCCACAATGGCAAATCTTGCTTCGGGAATCGCTTCTAATACTGGTTTAATGCGATCAATTTCTTTTTCGGCCGACACTCGACCAACATATAATAAGAGAGGACTATCGGGGTTATTTTGGGATAATTTCAGTCTCATAGCTGGGGATTTTAAATGAGGTTGAAATAATTCCGTATCGACTCCCCTTTGCCAAAGCTCGACCTTTTCAATGCCACGACTAGATAATTCTTGCACCATAGCGGTGGAAGTGCAGAGATTTAAACTTGCTTGATTGTGGGCTAATTTTAATAATTCCCAGAGTAATCCTTCTAGGGAACCTAATCCATAGTGTTGTAGGTATTGGGGGAGATGGGTATGATAGGAAGCGACGAGGGGAATGTTCATAGTTTTGGCAAAATAAATGCCTCCCACCCCTAAAATAGCCGGGTTAACCACATGAATAATATCAGGTTTGAACCTCTCTAAAGCTTGACCGACGGAAGGCCGGGGGAAAGCCATTTTTAATTCCGGATATAGGGGTAAGGGAATCCCTGTAACTCCATGAATCTTAGCACCTTTGTACTCTTTTAAACCGCCATCGGGAGAGAAAACTAATACCTGATGACCTAATCTTTGTAGGTGTTCTACGGTATGTTTAAGACGGGTGACAATGCCATCGATTTTCGGTAAGAAAGTTTCTGTAAAAAGAGCAATTCGCATAGAGAAAGCAAGATTAAGTAATAGTTAAGGGCAAGCTTTTTTCGAGATAGCTAGGAATAATTACTGAATTTCTCAAGGCAATTAACTCCCCAATTAATCATAGATCAGAAAGGCCAAAGGTTTTAATCACTCGATCGCTACCTTCGATAACCACCGTCGCTCGATAATTATCGCCGATTGCCGCTGTCCATAATTGCCATTCCCCCGCCACATTGTCTAATTTTAAGGGATTGAGGCCCACTTCCACTCGATCGAGTCCCCCGCTAATTCCCGTTCCCAGTGCCTTTAAATAAGCCTCTTTTGCCGTCCATAACTGAAAAAATAGCTTTTCCTTCTCTGCGGACTTTTCAACAAGCTCGTGTTCCCTAGCACAAAAAAACCTTTTTGTCAAGCTATCTAAATCTTTCATCTGGCGCATTTTCTCTAAATCTACCCCAATGCGAGCGGTTAAAGTCAAGCCACAGATTGCCATCTCCTCGGAATGGGAGAGATTAAACTGCAATTGGTAGTTAATACTCGGTTTTCCCCGTTCACTGTAGATAAACTCGATTTTTTCGGGACTTATCGCCAAATATGACCCTAAAATCTCGCGTAAACATCCCCTAGCCACCAAAAAACGCCGCTTGTGTTGGGGAAAATGGTAACGATTAGCTCTAATTATTTCATCTTCCGAGAGCAAAGAAGCCAGTTTTTCTAGTCTATCCCCAGAGGGATCAAGACTGATAAAATAGAGATGAACCTCATCGGTAGATATAAACATTAAACTCAAAAGCACTCAAATAATTAATTATCGGTAAATTTTACGGCTCTTCTCGACTTTGTGTGATAATTTTTGCTTATGGAATCGTGAAATGCTTATCGGGTAACACTTTTAGGACTATTTTGTCGAAGAAACTATCAGTATAGACCTCGTTTCCACACAGAAACCAGAAGAGCCATTTTACCGTAAAATGAGAATTGCCGACTCAAGAATTTATCCACCTTCTAACTCTTGACTTTGCATCACACCTATGAACTTTTTTCATACTGAAGACCATCTCCAACAGTTCGGTACAGATATTTTAGAAACAACTTGGCGAGAATTTCCCCAATTAGCTCAAGAACAAATTGCCCTAACTTGGATAGTATATGATCCTCCTGTTATCGTCAACACGGGGGGAGCAATTTCTCACGAAGAATTCTGGAAATATTCCCCCCGCGGATTTAGTTATCGCGGACAAGAAAGAACCTATCCCGCTAGTTTAGGGAAATTGTTTTATCTAGTAGCAATTCATGAGTGGTTAGAGGGGGGAATGATTGCCGAAAGCAGCGAATTAAATCGCGCCATCCGTGACATGATTGTTGACTCTAGTAATGATGCCACCAGTTTAGTTGTAGATCTGGTCACGGGAACCACTAGCGGTCCAGAAATTGCCGCCGATCCCTTTGAAACTTGGAAGCAACAACGCAACATAGTTAATCGTTATTTTCAATCCCTAAATTGGCCAGAATTAGCGACAATTAACGTTAATCAAAAAACTTGGTCTGATGGTCCCTATGGACGTGAACGCGCTTTTTTAGGGGAATTAATGGAGAATCGCAATATGTTGACTAGCAATGCAGTGGCGCGTTTAATTCATACTATTGTCGGTGGGATTGCTGTTTCTTCCCAACGTTCCCAAATGATGATGTCTTTACTAAAACGTAGTCTTAATCCTGCTGATTGGACAAGTCAAGGAGATGATACACAAATCTTAGGATTTCTGGGACAAGGATTACCAGAAAATAGTCAAATTTGGTCAAAAGCTGGTTGGACAAGTCAAGTGCGTCACGATGCAGCCTATATTGAAATTCCCCATCATACTCCCTATCTCTTAGTGGTATTTACCGAGGGAAAAGATAACAGTCAAAATCGCTCAATTTTACCTTTTATTTCCCAGAATGTAGCCGAGAAAATTATGCAGTTCAATTAATTGAAGCTGTGGGTAGGATGATTTTCTCTGTCATTGTCAAAAGTGCTAGATAAACATCCTACTGTCATGAACCCGTAAATTGACTGATGTGCATCTCAATATGTAGATTTTCTGGGATAGATGGGGTTTGTTCTTGCAGCTGAAATACTCGATTAAGTTTAGTCTGTGCTTCACCTTGACGAGAAGGACTGTCATCATTTAAACTAACAATAAGTTGTTCTTAAGTATTTCCTCAAATGTGTGACTTTCAATCCTCATCATTGTCATAACGAAAGGGAAGTGGAGAGTAAACTAATTGTCCAGTATTTACTCCCAAAACTAGGCTACAATGCCGAACATTGGTATCAACAAGTTAGCTTCGGTAAAGTCCGCTTAGATTTCCTTGTTTCCGCTCAAAAACCTATCAATAAAAGGCAGTTTTTTGCCTCTCACTGTCTAATTATCGAGGCTAAAAATCCCAGAGAAAAGCTCATCAATCATCGTCACCGCTTAGGTTATTATCTCAACTACTTTAAAGTGCAGTGGGGATTATTAACCAATGGTGATGAGATTCAAATTTATCGAAGAAAACCCGATAAAATTTATTTAGTTTTTAGATGTTCTGGGTTAGAAATTGCCTCTCACTTAGAACAGTTAAAATCTCTGATTGGTTACGAAACCTTATCTTTAGGTATTCCACAGCTCAATTCTCCAACAATCAACCACAGAAACCCCATGAAAACGATCGCAATTTATCATCATAAAGGTGGTGTTGGCAAAACCACCGTCGCTACCAATCTAGCGGCAGCTTTGAGTAAAAAAGGCAAGCGAGTATTATTAATTGATATTGATGCTCAAGCTAATAGTACCTTTGCCGTTGGTTTAATTAAGTTTCAATTCGATGATGACGATGATTTAAAAGATAAAAATGTCTTTCATTTACTAGATAACAGTAACCGCATTTTTATTGAGAATATTGTCAGAAAGTCTCAAGGATTCAATCATCCAGAAATTGATGTTATTCCCTCTCACATATCTTTAATTGCTAACCAAGCAAAAATTAAAGATAATGCGGCGGTATTTGCTAGATTGGCAAGAAAATTAGAGAAAGTAAATAATCAATACGATATTGTAATTATTGATGCACCTCCCGCACTTGATTTATATGCACGCATTGCTTTAATTGCAGCTGACTATCTGATAATCCCTTCTGATCTTAAACCATTTTCTAATCAAGGATTAGATAGCGTTAAAAACTTTGTTCAAGAGGAAATCAATGAAAGTCGTGGAGATTTGGGTAAACCAACCCTACAAATTTTAGGCGTTTTACCTTCCAAAATTTCCACCCATGCTCAATACTTAAAATATAATTTTCCCAAACAAAAACAAGTGATTCCAGACAAATATAATTTACCTTTGATGGAATCGACTATCTCGGAAAGAATGCCTTTATCTCGCTGTATAAATCAATACGTTACCGTGGGAGATTTAGAAATTCCTGCCCCCCAATCTATAATCGATTATGCCGAACATCAAGCTGATGCGGGAGTATCAGCAGCAGAATTTGAAGCCTTAGCAATTGAAGTTTTAGCTAAAATAGGAGTTAAATAAATGTGGAAATTTTTACGAGTCGATATTACTGATATTAATCCTTGCCTTCCCAGAGAAACCTTCTCTGAAACTGAATTAGAGAATTTAGCCAATCTTATTATTGAAATGGGTGGACTTATTCGCCCTGCTATTCTCAAAAAAGCTGATAATAAAAAAGTTGATGAACGTTATAATATTATTAGTGGAGATTTAGAATATTATGCTTCTGTCATCGCCAATCAGAAAGTTCCTGACATCGAGATGATTAACGCTTTTGTAGTTGATAAAGAAGCGGAGAGTATCGCTTTACAGCAAATGAAGTTATTATCCTCTTCTCCTGGGTTAATTACCACGCCTGAAAAAACGGATAATCCTTTAGAATTGAGGATGAGTAATCTTGAAAAACGATTAGAAACCCACTTACAAGCAATCCGAGAGGAGTACCAAAAAGAAATCAAAAGACTGGAAGAAAAAATTATTATTTCTCCTCCTTCTCCTCCTTCTCATCCTTCTCCTCCTTCTCCTCCTTCTCATCCTTCTCCTCCTTCTCCTCCTTCTAAGTCGATTTTAGAGCTTTTGAATAGCTGCGATACTAATCAACTTAAAAAAGTGGGAATTCCACCTGCATCTGTTAATGACTTTCTGAAAAAACGTTCAGAAAAGCCCTTTGATTCTTTGGAAGATATCCTAAATCGCCCAGTGTCAGGAGTTAAAGAGAAAAGATTAATTAAGCTTGTCGATTATTTGCTGACTTCTAATTGATTTTTGTGGGGGGTGTTAATACCGATGGATGTTATAATAATGGAAGATCAGGAAAAAATTCTGATCCGATAGCGGACAAAGATTAACCAGAAGACGGGTGAAAAGAGAAAACTTATGACAACTACCCCAGTAATAGCTGCTTTTTTAACAATTCCGGTGGTGATTCGGTAGTAGTGATGGCGGCTTAATCCTTTGCTTTGCTGTGCATTGTAGTCATGGATAAAATACCTAAGGGTTCCCCAACGTGATTCTCCATTTTTTTAGAGAAAGATAGACTATCTCTCACCAACCGAGAAATCCTTTGTCGAAAGGTATTATTTAATCTTTCAATAGGATTAGTTTGACCAGTTTCTTTACCTACTGCCCGATAACGTTTACTAGGAATTACTGTCTTATAGGACTCCCAAAAGTCTGTGTAAGCAACAGCGCATTGTCGGTAAACACCGGGTAAACTAGCCCCAAAGTTTTTTGGCTGATTGACGACTCCTATCTCCGCGCATAGCAACCAATAATTTCCCTTGTATTTCTATCAATTAACCGCCAAATATAAACCTTTATCGTCTGAGAAAAAACAAAAGACCACATCTCATCACATTCTATAACTAATTTACCTTTTAGTTTGTCCGAAACCTTTATTTGACGGGAGACAGCCGCCAGTTTATTGTTGACATAATTTTGTAACCATGACCAACTTACCCCTGTTACTCTAGCAATTCCTCGCAAGGAAATTCGTTCGAGCAAGAGTTTATCAATTAATTGTTTGGTTTCGTCAGAGACGGTTTTATTAGTGGGATTGATCACAAACTGACGACCACATTCTTTACATTGACGTTTGGGTTTTCCATTATGAATAGAACCATTCTTGATAGTATGGTGAGAACCACAATTAGGACAGGGGAATAGAGGTGAAGGGGGGATTTTGTTCGGTGCTAGACTGATATTTGAGTAAGCCAGACAGGAGCCAGAAAAAGATATTTATCAGAAAAGTCATGATCAAGCTAGAGGTTTGGCTCTCCCAGGTTTGGTGGGTAAAATGTATTCTAAGATACATTCCTCCTAGCGAGGGGGTGGAACGAACCACAAAGACACAAAGGACACAAAGATCGATCGATCATATAGTAAGTTAAACTTATCACACAGAACCTAGAAGAGCCGAGGTTTAAAGACTGATCGGGTTCCAATTATTTTTATTAATAAATATTTTACACAATTCATACCAGGTAAGCAAGAGAGCTACGCCACTACTACCGAATCATTACCTGTTTTTCTATGTGAAAATTGATGAAGTTCCAGCTTGAAAAACAGCTTTACCCGGCGATAAAGTAAAACTCTGTTTAACTCAAGTGCCAGATGATTGTCCACCGGGTTTCGCAATCAGTTAATTTAATCGTTTTTCAATCATTCCAGATGAAAAAAATTAATCTATCCCGGAGTCGTGAATAACGATTAATTATTAATACTTTAACCAAAACGACCGCTAACATAATCTCTAGTGGACTCTTGAGCGGGATTTTGAAAGATAACCTCGGTGCGATCATATTCCACTAAATAACCCACCTTACCACCTTTTGGGGTCGGTTCAGCATTATAAAAAGCCGTTAAATCAGAAACCCGCGACGCTTGTTGCATATTGTGGGTGACAATAACTATAGTATATTGGGTTTTCAATTCGTGAATTAATTCCTCAATTTTTAGGGTAGAAATTGGATCGAGTGCCGCACAGGGTTCATCCATTAAAACAACTTCCGGTTTAACCGCAATAGCGCGAGCAATACATAACCTTTGTTGTTGTCCTCCCGATAAAGCTAAACCACTTTCTTTGAGTTTATCTTTAACATCATCCCAGAGAACGGCTTTTTTTAAAGATTCTTCCACTAATTGATCCATATCACCATTGTAACCATTTAAACGCGCCCCAAAAGCGATATTTTCATAGATAGATTTAGGGAAAGGATTCGGTTTCTGAAAAACCATACCGATGCGACTGCGTAACCCGATAGGATTAACGGAATTACCATAAATATCTTGGCCCCGAAAGGTAACTTTACCCTCAATTTTGGCACTTTTAACTAGATCATTCATGCGATTAAAACAGCGCAAAACCGTACTTTTTCCGCAGCCAGAAGGACCGATAAAAGCGATCGCTTTTTTCTCGGGAATATCAAGGTTAACATCACGAACAGCGAGATTAGAACCATAGTAAACGTTTAAGTTTTTGGTTCTCAAAACCGCATCGGTGACAACATCGCTACTATACATAATCTTTAAAGGAATAGGTGTTGGGGAAAAGGGAGAAGGGAGAGGGAAAGAGGGAAGAAAAAAGCTGATAACTGATAACCGATAACTGATAACTGATAACTGATTTAGCCAAAACGTCCACTAACATAATCTTTAGTTGCTTGTTCTTGAGGATCACCGAAGATTTTGTCCGTATGATCAAACTCGACTAAATAACCAATTTTGCCACCTTTATCGGTGGGTTCAGCGTTATAAAAAGCCGTTAAATCCGCTACTCTAGTAGCTTGTTGCATATTGTGAGTAACAATAATAATTGTATAACGTTCTTTTAATTCGTGCATTAATTCCTCAACTTTTAAAGTTGAAATTGGATCGAGTGCCGAACAGGGTTCATCCATTAATAATACTTCAGGTTGAGCGGCAATAGTGCGAGCAATACATAATCTTTGTTGTTGTCCCCCCGATAGGGAAAAACCGCTTTCTTTTAGTTTATCTTTTACTTCTTCCCAGAGAGCTGCCCGACGCAAGGAAGTTTCTACTAATTCATCTAAATCGCCTTTATAACCATTTAATCGCGCTCCGTAAACCACATTATCATAGATGGATTTGGGAAAAGGATTAGGGCGCTGGAACACCATACCGATACATTTTCTGACTTCGACAGGATCCACCTCTTGAGAGTAAATATCTTGGTTATGATAAAAAACTTTGCCGTCAATACGAAAACCGTGAATTAAATCATTGAGACGATTAAAACACCTGAGAATGGTACTTTTTCCACAGCCAGAGGGTCCGATAAAAGCGGTGACTCTATTTTTGGGAATATCGATGGAAACGTCCCGCACTGCCCGATAATTACCATAGTAAATATCAGCCTTATCGACCTTTAAAACGGTTCCTGTAGAATGGGGGTTAGAATTAGTTAGCATAAATTATTTACCTTGAATTTGGCTAATTTAGGAATCAGAAAGATAGGTAGATTTTTACTTAAATATCCCTTTTTGCTTTTCACTTTTTCCTTGACTTAATAGGTTTTCTGGCGCGTGGCTAAACGGGATAAAATGTTAGTTACCAACACCAAAAGCACGAGAATTAAAGCACCTGCCCAAGCTAATTGCTGTTGAGGGGCAAAAGGGGCAGTAGCAAAGTTGAAAACTAGGACCGAAAGGGTGGCAATCGGTTCAAAGACACCCCGAGGCCAAAAGTTAGAGAATAATGCCGTAAAAATTAAGGAGGCGGTTTCCCCGGCAGCCCTAGCAATTGCTAAAGTCACACCGGTTAAAATAGCGGGAACTGCGGCAGGAAGGACGATTTTTAGGACGGTTTGGTAGTTATAGGCCCCTAAACCCATGGCTGCCCAGCGGATGTCTTGGGGAACGATTTTTAAAGCCTCATCGGTGGTTCTAATAATAGTCGGTAACATTAACACCGCTAAACCGATCGAACCGGCCAGGGCAGAAAAGCCTAAAAGGGCTGTTCCTTCGCCAAATAAGGGGGCAACTAGCAAACCGTAGGCGAAAACCCCGACAATAATTGAAGGGACACCCGCTAGAACGTTGGTAGCAAAGCGCACACCCTGGGCAAGTTTGTTATCACCGCTAAATTCCGAGAGATAAACCGCCGCTAAAACGCCGATGGGAACTGCGATCGCTGTGGCTAGGGCAACGACGATAATTGTGCCTAAAATGGCGTTAGCGATGCCTCCTCCTCCTAACCCCGGCGGTGGCGGTAATTTAGTAAAGAGATTAGCGTTTAAACGACCCACCCCTTGCACAAAAACGAAGCCTAGGACGGCAAAGAGGGGAATCACAGTAACAGCTAAACATAAAGCCGAGAGAACGGTCATAATTGTCCCCAATAGCGATCGAGGACTACTCGGTTTCTTTTTGAGATTATTGCCTAAATTCGCACTATCCATGTCAGTTATCAGTTATCAGTGAACAGTGAAGAGTGAACAGTGAAGAGTGAACAGTGAAGAGTGAACAGTAATCAGTTATCAGTTATCAGTGATTAGTAAACAGTGAAAAGTGAAAAGACAGCAGTAAACTGCCATTTGATGATGAACACTTAATACAAACTGCTCACTTAATACTCAAAACTTAAAACTCAAAACTGATAACTGCCTCCTGATGGCTTAATACTTAGCTTTGACGCGATTAACGATTAATTCTGCGAAGATATTGACTACTAGGGTCAAAACCAAGAGAACAAAACCCGCATACATGAGTGCCGATACTTGCATTCCCGAGGCTTCGGCGAATTGGTTAGCCAATAAGGAAGCGATCGTGTTAGCGGGGGCGAGAATAGAGGCACTAATGCGGTTAGAATTGCCGATAATCATCGTTACTGCCATGGTTTCCCCTAAAGCACGCCCTAAAGCTAACATAATCCCCCCGACAATCCCGGAAAAAGCGGCAGGAATTAATACCCGAAAAATCGTTTCCCAACGGGTGGCCCCCAAACCTAGGGAAGCTTGTCGCAAATCTGGCGGTAAAGCGGCCAAAGAGTCGCGAGAGATAGCGATAATAATCGGCAGGATCATAATTGCTAAAATAACCCCCGCCGGTAACATTCCAGGACCCCCTAAAGGAGTACTAAACAGAGGAATCCAACTAAAATTAGCATTTAACCAGTTACCAAGGGGTCTGAGGATAGGAATCAATACAAAGATACCCCATAATCCGTAAACAACACTGGGAATAGCGGCCAAAAGTTGTACGAGAAAAACCAAAATTGTCCGCGCATTTAAGGGAATAAAATCTTCGCTTAAAAAAATCGCTGAACCGATACCGAGGGGAACAGCAATCAGTAGGGCAATCAGAGAACTAACGAGAGTTCCGTAGATAACCGGCAGAACTCCGAATTCTTCCCGACCGCGCACGGGATTCCAAGCGCTACTGGTCAAAAATCCCAGACCAAAGGTTTGAATCGCTGGTAAAGCCCGAATAAAAATAACTAGGGCAATTAGGAGCAAAATCAGCCCAATAGCGATGGCAAAGGCGGTGGTTAATCCAACAAAGCCTTTATCGAGGATTTTTTCCGATTCTGGACGTTCTTTAAAATTTGAGTCGGGTGGAACTGTGGGCGCACTCATGATTAGGGTTTAAATCCAGCTAGTTTGCGGTAGCTAAGGTCGAAATTGGCCTTTCTACACTATTGTAACTTTGAATACATTTTTTCGGCGACTAATCCACCTTGATCGTGTAATCAGGATAGATGACATCGGCAGCGGCGGCTACTCGTTCCCGGACGTTTTTCGGTAGGGGAATATAACCAAGGGGAGCTGCTTGTTCTTGTCCTTGGTTAAGTCCAAATTCAATCATCGCCTCCATTGCTAAAGCTTTTTGGGGATCGTTGTATTTTTTGTAAACCAACATCCAGGTATAGGTGACAATGGGATAGGAATTTTCCCCCGGCGGATCGACGATAAAAGCGCGTAAATTTTCAGGCAGTTCAACGTTAGCGAGGGTAGCAGCGGCGTTGGTTTCATCGGGAATGACAAATTTACCCGCCTGATTTTGCAGGGCGGCCATGGGCAGGTTATTATTTTTAGCGAAACCGTACTCGATATAACCGATCGAGCCTTGATTTTGTTGAATTAGGGCAGTTACACCCTCATTGCCTCTACCGCCAAGAAATTTACCTTTTTTGGTCGGCCATTGTACGGCTTTTCCTTCACCGATGCTTTTTTTCCATTCGGGACTAACGGCGCTTAAAAACTTAGTAAAAACTCCCGTTGTCCCGCTACCGTCTGCCCGGTGAACTACGGTAATTTCTTGATTGGGTAGTTTTAAATCGGGGTTATCGGCGGCAATTTTGGCATCGTTCCAACGGGTAATCGTGCCTAAAAAGATGCCTACATAGGCTTCTCTACTTAGTTTCAGCCCTTCTACTCCGGGCAAATTATAAGCCATAACGATGCTTCCCGCCGTCATCGGTAGCAGTAAAACCCCGCGGCTAACTCTGGCCATATCCTCGTCACTCATGGCCACATCGGAAGCGCCAAAATCGATCGTACCTTGAATAAATTGTTCGACTCCCGCCCCGCTACCGGTAGATTGATAGTTAATTAGCAGTTTAGAAAATAGTTGATTGATGGTGACAAACCAGTTTTGATATAGGGGTGCAGGAAAAGAAGCTCCCGCGCCATTGAGGGCGACCTCTCCTTGCAGAGGAACCTGGGCGATTCTATTGCTTCCCTCTCCGCTGGTTCCCGCCGTATCGCCGCCACCACAAGCGGTTAAAGTCGCTGTTAGAGTCGCTAGGGATAAGGCTGTTAGTAAATTGGTCTTGTTTCTGCTGGGCATAGGATTAATTTTGATCTGTAAACTGCCTTAAATTTTACGCTAAAAGTTACCACTGCTTGGTAAAGAATAGGTTAAGAAGTGAATAAAAGAACGTAATGTATTGTCAATAAAAATTTTCTCGATAACTAGACAAAAATCTCAAATTCTTTTACTATCTATTTTGACTGAACATTAGTTTTAAGTCGCGGGTAAAGCCGCTAACTTTTCCTGTCTAGATAGGGGGTTTCTCTTTCCCTACCATTATAGTGACGTAAAAACAACAAAGAAAAGATTAAGGTTTTTATCCATCATCCCTCAGCTTTTTTCTTCCCACTTCCCTACTTCCCCAGTGATAACTGAAAAGTCTCCCCAATACCCGTTTTTACTTTCTCCTTTTGACACCTATGCTAGAAATCTTTACTCAGCTATCTCGTCCCACCAAAGTAGTGGCAACCATACTAGGAACTGCTCTACTTTTCCCCGCTTGTGCCAATATTAATCCTCAAGACCTAAAACCAATTAAAATCGATGGTTCGAGTACCGTAGCACCAATTACCGATAAAGTTCTCGAAGATTTTAAAGCCAATCCTCCCCACAAAGCTTTGGCTGATGTTAAAGTTGACGCTAATATTTCAGGAACCGGCGGCGGTTTTAGAAAATTTTGTGCAGGAGAAACCGATATTAATAATGCTTCTCGGCCGATTTCTGTGGAAGAATTAAAAAAATGTGATGCTAATAAGATAAGATTTATTGAACTACCGATCGCTTTTGATGCTTTAACCGTGGTAGTCAATCCCCAAAATAACTGGGTTGATGATATTTCCACCACAGAATTAAGAACTATTTGGGAACC
Organism: Microcystis sp. LEGE 00066; assembly: GCF_015207925.1. Taxonomy (NCBI): domain Bacteria; kingdom Bacillati; phylum Cyanobacteriota; class Cyanophyceae; order Chroococcales; family Microcystaceae; genus Microcystis; species Microcystis sp. LEGE 00066. The sequence continues at coordinate 17,873 of NZ_JADEVX010000076.1, forward strand.
AGCAGCCGAGAATAAAATCAAACGTTGGAATCAAATTAATCCCGCTTGGCCCGACCGACCGATTACCCTTCACGGGCCGGGTAAAGATTCCGGAACCTACGATTTTTTTAGTGATGTAATTAACGGCAAAGATGCCAGTCGTGGGGACTTTAATTTTAGTGAAGATGACCAAGCTTTAGTTAATGCCGTCAGTCAAGATCCCAACGCTTTAGGCTATTTTGGCCATGCTTACTATGAACAAAATCGGGATAAATTAAAAGCTTTGAAAGTTAATGGTATTGAACCAACTCGCAGCAATGTCGAGGATAGTAAATATCAGCCTTTATCGCGTCCTTTGTTTATCTATGTTAATGCCCAAAAAGCCCAAGAGAATCCCGCTTTAGAGAAATTTGTTAAATATTATCTCGATCGAGTTCCCAATTTATTAGATAGTATTGGTTATATTCCCCTACCGGATGAGGCCTATCATTTGGCACGGGTACAGTTGCAAAAATTTGAGGTAGGCACGGTTTTTGAGGGCAGACCCCAACCCAATTTAACCATCGGGGAATTACTTCGCAAACAAGCCCAATTTGAAGCTAAGTAACGATTCCCATCTGGAAGGAAAATATATAAAAATTTTCCTGCTGCCATCTGCCCCCTAATATAGCAAGAGGTCGGCCAATTTCAGCCAACAGAGATAGAGAAAAAAAGAGGGGATAAACCCCCCATTCAGCGTATCGAGAAACTTGTTAATTAACCTTTCGGTGTTGCACCAAATTGTTCGATGAGGATAGAAGTTAACAGCGATTTTAGATCCTCACAGGGAATCCCTTTTTGTACACAACTTCCCAGGTGAGCATCTTTACCCACTTTACCCCCCATGTAGAGGTCAACTCCCTCGACGGTTTTGCCGTCTTTGCGAGCTTTTGTCCCCATCAAACCGATATCGGCCACTTGGGGTTGTCCGCAGGAGTTAGGGCAACCGGTCCAATGAATCCGCACACCCCGGGGGATATTTAATTCAGCATCTAACTGACTAATCAAGTCCACAGCCTTATTTTTGGTTTCAATCAGGGCAAAATTGCAGAATTGCGCCCCCGTACAGGAAACGAGCGATCGTTGTAAAGGTGCGGGATTGGGGGTAAACTTAACCAGTAAAGGCTCGGTTAAAAGAGTCGCCACATTTTCAGCCGCTATATTCGGAATAATCACGTTTTGTTCCACAGTTAAACGCAATTCTCCGCTGCCATACACTTCGGCAATCCGGGCCAAATCGAACATATCATCGGCAAATAGACGACCAACGGGAACACAAAGACCGATATAGCTCAATCCCTGCTGTTTTTGGGGAAAAACTCCTAAATGATCCCGTTTTTCCCAGTCAATAGCGTCTTTTTCGGCTGCCGTTGCCAAGGGATAACCTAACTGATTAGCCACCCGCGTGCGGAATTCCTCGATTCCCCACTCATCAATTAACCACATTAAACGGGATTTTTGACGATTGGCACGCAATCCGTTATCGCGGTAAACTTCTAAAATCCCTCTGCATAAATCCACCACCTCCTGATTAGGTCTCACCCAAACATTCATGGGAATTGCCGCTTCACAGCGTTTAGCCGAGAAAAAGCCACCTACCACGACATTAAAGCCTAATTCTCCTTCTTTATAGGCAGGAACAAAGGCAATATCGTTAATTTCCGCATGAACCGAGTTATCCCGGCCCCCCTCGATGGCAATATTAAATTTGCGGGGCAGATTGGTAAATTGATAATTACCTTGACCGCAGTTGGTAATCATATCTTGGACTTTTTGGACTAATTCCCTGGTGTCAATTAATTCATCCGCGTCTAGTCCTGCCATGGGTGAACCGGTAATATTTCTGACATTATCCATGCCCGATTGTACCGAAGTCATACCCACGGATTTTAGTCGTTGGAAAATATCAGGAATATCTTCGATACGAATACCGCGTAATTGTAAGTTCTGACGAGTAGTAATATCGGCATTACCATCATCGCCGTAACGCTGCACAATTTCCCCTAAAACGCGCATTTGCTCACCGCTAATAATGCCGTTAGGAACCCGCAAACGCATCATGAATTTACCCGGGGTGACGGGACGATAAAAAACCCCCACCCATTTTAAGCGATGTTCTAAATCGGTTTTATCCATCGCTTCCCAACCGATTTGGGCAAAATGATCTAGTTCATCTTTAATGGCTAATCCGTCTTTCTCGGCTTTAAATTTCTCGAATTTATTGAGAGTTGTTCCATCTTTTTCAGGTGCTTGTACCACGAATCTATCTCCTTCTGGTTTGTGGGTGTAATTGTTCTAGTTGGTGCGGGTTAGAAATGAAGAAATCGGGATTTAACAATAAGTATTCTGTAAAATACTGTCGTCATTAGCAAAAATTTAGTAATTTACCTAGTCTCTATTTGTTATTTAATTCTTTTTAACTTGGACAATTTTGTATTGTTTGTAACAGAAATCCTTTAACCATCGTGTTTAAGGATTTCTGTCATGCAGTAAGTGCATTGAGGTGGGGAAATGGGGTGTGGGG